>JAPOPM010000166.1 GCA_026712905.1 Deltaproteobacteria bacterium | reverse complement strand
GAAGGTAGTCCAACTCGGAAAGGGGTGGTACGAACTTCTGCAGGACGTCGACGTTCGTCAGCGTCTCGGGGTGGTTTCAGTCGCGGCCCCGTCGGCGCCAGACCCAGCCAGTTCGGAATAGACAACGCGCGTTCCGCTTGACGGCGTGGTGGCGGATAGCGGCGATCATCGTCCGGCCCACAGCAAACGCTCTGCCAGCTTATGCGCGTCTACCGGCCAGAAGCGCTTCGGCCGCGGCTGGTTCACACCGGGTCGTCCCTTGGCCGGACGGCAGTTTCGCAGACACTCACTCCATTGCGCGGGGATCGCATCGCGGCCTTCCACCGCACCGAAGAGTGCGCCGCAGATGGCGGCGTTGGTGTCCGTGTCGCCGCCACGCATGACGGTGCCCACCAAGGCTTCCTCCAGACTGACGGCATGGAGCAACTGCCACAGCGCATTCTGGAAGGCGACGAGGACCCATCCCGCGACGGGTCTCAGATATTGGTTTGGAGGGGCGACCGAGGCGCCGGTCACAGCATCCGCTAGGGTTTCATCCAGATCCGTTTCCTCGGACCATTGCGCGACCTGCGCGTACAGGCTTCGACGATCACATCCCGTTCGGATGGCGTGGGCGATGGCCATGGCGAATAGGGCGTTCGCCTGGAGGCAGACGGGGTGGACATGGGTGAGGGCTGCGTCCTGCCGCGCCCATTCGGCCACTTGCGCGGGGTCGTGGTGGGTTCCGAAGATCCCCAGCGGACTGATCCGCATCAACGCGCCGTTGGCCTGACTATCTGGATTGTGGCGCCCCAGCAGTCCGCTGAGGACCGTGCCGCCGCAATCGAAGGGGTCCGAATCCAACCAGGAACGGTACGCCTTCCTGGTTTTCTCGGGATCGTATCGTCCTTGCTCGACGATGGTGTGCGCCAGTGACAGCGCCATTTCCGAATCGTCCGTCGGTTGTCCGGCGATAGTGCTCCACGTGCCGCCGTCCGCGAGTTCACGAACCCCGTTGGGGTACTCTTCCCGAATTTCTTCCGGGTCCCGGAATTCCACCAGGCTTCCGAGAGCATCGCCGCCAAGCTGACCAAGCAGGCAACCCTGAGCCCGGGAGAGGACTTCGGCGGCCAACGCGTTATCTGTGCCGTTGTTCATAGGGGAAACCTCTGCATGTGTGCGGTTGGTACCAGATCTCTTCTTTGTCCACCACCTGTAAGGAAGAATGGGATGAATCGCTGTGCTGGCAGATCCAAGGAGTACGCCGCGAAGAACGGCATGACCCTCACGGCCTTCGTCGAAGACGCCTTGTGCGCAAGAGTAGCGGAGCCGCCCCAGTCGGAGAATCTGTTCAAGCTGGTCCTCAAGACCGTCCGAGGCAGCAACCCGGTCTGGACCAAACTCGGACTGTGGCCTCAAGACTGGATTACACGACTCGCCCTTCACACGGGCCAATCTCTTAACGCAACTCGTCCCGGAGCGCCTTCCCAGTGGCTTAGCCCAAGTTTAACATAGGTATTTAAGAGTCATTATAATTCGGGGGGTTAGCGGGCCGATTTTATTCTTCTGGCACTACATTCTGGTGGTTAACGATAATTTCAAAGGGTTCAGACGGTCAACTTTTTGATACCACCGGGTGCGGGATTGAGCCCGAGAACTTCATAGATTGTGAGCTGATGGGGCTCGGCCCGTGTGGCCTTGCGGACGTGGAGGGTGCGGCCGTCCTTGCGGCGGAAGGTGGCAGTGACGCGGTGCTGGCCCTGGAGGATGCGGCGCAAGGTGGTCCAGCTTGCGGTCTCGCCGGACCCGGCGAGGCGTCGGCGGATGATTTGTACGAGTTGGTAGGCGAGGACGGTGATGAACAAGTGGCCGTCGGAACGATGCTGCTTTCGGTGGAAGATGGGACGCAGGCCGAGTTCGGACTTGAGGGAGCGGAACACGGCTTCCAGATCGGTGAGCATGGTGTAGGTGCACCAGAGGGTTTGCTGATCCCAGTCACTGAGATTGGTGCGCAGGCAGTAGACGCCCGGATGAGTGAGCAGGGTGCCCGGGCGGGGCTGGCTCTCCCAGGTGACGGCCGTGGCCTGGCCGCTTTGCGGGTCGGCCACCACGTCAACCTGGTAGTGCTGCGCGGCCCCTCGGCTTTGTTCCTGGATGCGCCCGATGCGCTGCCAGACATGGGCGAGGCCCTTGCGGGTGCGGGGGCGGGAGAGCCCCTCATGGAGCTTTTGCAACGCGCCTTCGAAGCGTGCGGCAAAGCGTTTGGAGATACCCTCTTCCTTCTTGGCTCGGGCCTCCGAGTAGCAGTACAGCCGCACCTCGCCCTGGTCCTCATCGACGACCCGGTGCAGGTGAACCTTCTCATGAGAGCGGGTCTCGATGGCGGTGGCCCGTTCAGGGTCAAAAAGACGGGCGCGTTGGCGGCTGACTACCAGATAACGGTAGCCGTGGTTGCGCAGCCAGGTGATGTTGTTTTCGGTGGCAATGCCGGCATCCATCACCACCAGCGCATCGTGGGGCGCCTGGAGGGTTTCAAGCATGGACGCCAGGGTCTTGTCCTCGTCGGCATTGCCGGCGAACACTTCGGAGCGGCGCACGAAGCCCGAGCCGTCGAGCACCAGCCCCAGGGTGAGCAGCGGGCAGTCGCTGCGCTTCTCTTTCGAGTGCCCGCGCCGGGCCTTGGGCTGGCCTTGGGCTTCGCCTTCGAAGAAGGTGTTGGTGAGATCATAGAGTGTCACGGTGTGCTTCAGGCTGAACAACTCCGTCACCCGCTCAAACAAGTGGTTCTCGATGGCCTCGCGATGGGCCATCAGCCCATCCGAGACACGGTAGAGCCGCATCAGGCCCAGGCTCTCGAAGTCCACCCCCAACAACTCCCCCAGGCCGCTGCGTTGGCACAACCACCGCCAAGTCGCCCGTTCCGACCCGGGCTGTGCCATGCGCCCGATGATCAACGCCATGGCCACTGCCCGTTGCCGACCGTTGAACCCCAACCCCTCCAACAACTCGCCGAGGCCGGCCTGCTCCATGGCCCACAGCCCCACATGCTCCACCCCCACCGAGCGCGGACGCACCAACTCCAAGGAGTTCACATCCACCGCTTGCACATCGCCGCCACCGCCCTCAACCGCGGGTGCGCGGCTTACCAGTTGCATGGCGATCCGTTGCGCTTCCCGTTCCACTGTTTCCGGACAACCTAACTCCGCCAGCACCGCCTGCGGCGAGATCAACTGCTCGACGCGCGCACACAACACCGGCCAATGTTCCGGCGCCACCTCGAAGTCACTGCCGAGGTTGAGCAGGGTGCGTTGCCGTACCCGCTCGCCGCTGCGCTCGGAGCGGACCAAGCGGTAGGAGAAGTAGACTTGGCCCCGGTCGGCGCCCCGGGTCTTGGTGCGGCGGATGAACATGTGGGCAGGGTAGCAGAGCGTGGGCCGGAATGCAAGCCATAATGCATTAGTATGGCACTACATTTCGTTCCCGGAACCCTGATCTCAATGAATTCAATAGGTTAGATGGTGTACCCGCACCCAAATACCCCAAAATCCACACTTTCATGTTAAAGATGGGTTAGGACGTGTCGTCTAGACCCTGCGCGTATGGCCGGGATGGGCATGAAGTTGCCGTGTTCATCCGGGCTCCAAGGAATGCATGGTTCTTGCGCAGCGATCTCGCCGTGAAAATCCGTCAGTTGTGCGGATAGGGTTCGGACGGCTTGGGGTACCCGGCAATCGGGTCATCCGGCACAGTCTTGGCCACGAGACTGCCAGGTTGTTGATTTTCCGGGGACCACGAACTCCCGCCGCAGAAGCGTCATGATACGGTCTGAATAACCAGGTCGCCGCCCCTTTGTCGAGATCAAGCTGCGATGTCGATGCGCTCGCCCCAGGGTTGGCCGTTCCCACAGGCGCCTCGCTGGAACCGGAGCCGTCGCCTGTACGGGAGTCGGCGTCCATGACCTCGCCGGTGCCGGAAGGATCATGGCTCGGCGGCGCATTGGATGCGTCGTCCCGGCCGTCGCCTTCGTCAAGGGAATCGGACGGATCGCCGGATTCATCGCCTCCGTCGCCCGGAGGCGGCTGGCCGCCCGCTCCGGCGCCCGCGCCGCCGGCATCTTGAGACGCGTTCCCTTCGTCACCCGAGTCGCCCTCTCCGGGCTCCGGCAGGCGGTCGTATGCCTGCTCCACGCTTTTGTATACTACCATGCGCAGAAACGCGCCTGAATGGACGGAAACACCATTAATAAAGGCGTTTATCTACTTGCCCCGAGACGCCGGTTGGTCATGCGCACCCCTGTCCGCGCCCCGATTTCTTCCCTGGTGTTGAATATAGTGTTGAATCCCAATCCCGTCTTGCTATAATGCCTGCATGGAAACCATCGAAACCAACACCGCCAAACGCACCGCCAAGCTCAAGACCTCCCTGACCAGGCGCACCGTCGAGGCCCTCAAGCCAGACCTCAGGCCCTGGATTGCATGGGACGACCGCCTCACCGGCTTCGGCGTCAGGGTCCAGCCCTCCGGCGCCAAGACCTTCGTCGTGAACTACCGCTCGGGCTCCGGCGGCCGCTCAGCCCCGAACAAGCGCGTCACCCTCGGACGCTTCGGCCGCCTCACTCCGGACCAGGCCCGGCGCATGGCACAGGAACTCCTCGGCAAGGTCGCCTCGGGCGAAGACCCCGCCCAAGAGCGCGCCGACGCCAGGGACATGCCCACCCTCGCCCAAGCCTTCGAGGACTACCTGGAAGCCAACCCCAGGCGAAAGCCCCGCACCGTGGAGATGTACCGTATGAACCTCAGGGTGTGCTTCGGAGACTGGCTCTCCCGCTCCCTCGACTCCATCGACCGGGGCGACGTCGAGGCCCGTTTCCACCGCATCACCGAGCGCCGCGGCTGGGCCACCGCCAACCAGGCCGTCTCCATGCTGCGCTCCATCTACCGCCGCTCCAGCATCGACCACGAGGGCCTGCGCAACCCGGTGGAGCTCTGGATTACTGGGGGCGGGCGCCTCAACCGCAAGCGCCGCCGGCGCATCTCCTCCCCGGCCGAGGTGCTGCCCCGCTGGCGCGCAGGGGTGGAGGCCGCAGGGCTCCCGCCCGCACACCGCGACATCTTCACCATCGGAGCCTATACGGGCATGCGTCTGGGCGAGGTGGTCTCGCTCCGCTGGGAGCGCATCGACCTGGAGCGTGGCATCCTGCTTGTCGAGGAGACCAAGACCGGGGAGCCCCTGGAGCTTCCGCTCACCTGCCAACTCGCCGCCGTGCTGGAGCGGCGCCGGGCCGAGGCAGAGGATACGGACGAAGGCTGGGTGTTTCCCTCGTCCGCGAGCGTCACCGGCCATCTCAAGAACCTTCACCGCTACCATGCCGGCATAACCCAGGCCGCGGGTACGCGCTTCTGGTTCCACGGCCTGCGAAACGCCTTCATCACCGTGGCCGAGCGCGACCTCATGCTGCCCCGCCCCCTCACCAAGCGTCTTGTGAACCACGCCCGCGACGACGACATCACCGAGGGCTACGCCGCCGACTGGACCGTCGAGCAGCTCCGCGAGCCCGCTCAGCGCGTGGCCGACCGCGTCGAAACCCTGTTGGGGTCCGGGCCGCCCGTGCTGTAGGCTTCTCCTGCTGCAAGGTGAGACGCGGGGGCGTGCGAGGGAGCAGGGTTCTTCCGGTCGGCGCCGATTGCCGTTCCGGACGACCCAAAGCTACAGGTTCAATGAGGGCCGAGGCAATCAAGCCTCGGAATCGAGAATCGACACGAACGCCCGGGCGGCGGCGCGCCGCCAGCCTCTTACCGGCACCGGGCGTCGAAGGCTCCGATGACGCCCTGGCGCTCGAACACGCCGGCGGCCTCCTCGGCGTTGGGTCCGAAGAAGGCGCCGTCCACCTGTCCCAGGGTGGGGTGGAGGCCGGCGGTGCCGTTGCCGCTCCCCGCCAGGCCGAAGGAGCCGTCGGCTGCGACTGGCAGGTCCTCCCAGGCGAAGCTCGCGGGGCCGGCATAGCTCCGGCCCCGGTCCGCGGCCCGGGCGGTGGCGACGATGCCGTCCAGGGCGAGGCCGAGCGTGTTCTCGGCGAAATCGTACTCGAGCCGGGAGCGGCCCACGAGCTCGCACCCGCCCTCGCGGGCGTGGCCGGTCATGCCGCCGGTCCAGACGGCACCGCCCTGGAGGGCGGTGGGCCGCTCGCCCGCGAGGTTGCCGAAGGCGGCGCTCCAGGTGAGGTCGAAGGCTTCCCGGGAGTCGCGCGCCCGCATGGAGTAGAAGGCGCCGTTGAGGGCGACCCATTGGGTGTGGGTAGCGAGCTCCTTGAGGGCCTTCTTCTCACCCTCGTCCGAGATCGTTTTGACAAGCTCCTCGGCGATCTCTCGAGCGGTCACCCCCGCGCGACGCGGCGGCCTAGTCGCGAGAGTAACTGGGGCTTGTGCCCGGGGCGGCGATGTGCTGAAGTGACGGTAGTCGGGGAAGTCGAGGCCCTTAGATTCAGTGGCGTGCGCATGCACTCGTTTCCGAGCATGGCCCGAACCACGGTCGGCTTCTGTCACTGATGGCGTGGCGCTTGCCGTGACCTCGTTCAAGAGATTGAGATTTTGCCGTGTGGTTCCTCCCCGTCCACGGCACAGCGGCTAGGTTACAGTTACTCAAGAGATACTACGGCGGTGCCCGGTGCAAAGAGCGCAAAGAATGCCAGGGCGGCTCCACCACCGAAGAGAAATACAGCCGCTGCAAATGTGACCACGATTCGGACCATACTACGAAGGGTCTCTCGCTTTCGTTCCTTCTATGCTATAAGACGTGCAACAATAGGATCCTGGCGATTCGCTTCCTCTTCTTCCTTCTTCTTTTGCTCAGCCTCAGTTGTTGCCTCCACGTAGGCGCTGATGCTTTGTAACGTTGGCAGGTTCTGGTCCGGGGGTATCGTAACGTCGAATTGCTGCGCAACCTTGGCGATGAACGCCTTGAGCCTGGCTGCGTCTACCCATCGTCAATGAGGTCGGCATCCATCGCTATCTCGCGCCCGAACTCTTCGCGAGCCAAAGCCTTTACTTGATCTCCGATCCCGTTACTCATTCACCTCTCCTTCCTGGATGGGGAATCACTCTTACGGGAGGTTCTGAATCTCATCCCGGAACTCCTCGGCAATCTTTCCGAATCCCTCAGATGTCGGGTGGATCTCATCGTTCCAGTCCAACTCGAACTTTGCGGAACAACCCTCGTCGTCGCCGTAGTTGTGGTGGTCGCGGTGGTAAGTGCATTGAATGTCTCTGCTCAGGCACTGCCGTAGGTCGACGTATTTGACATGGTTCAGTCCATGTTTCTTAGGGAGGTTGTGGAGCATCTCATTGAACCAATTTACGAGGGAGGCGATGGCATCCGTATTTTTCTGGAGATCCATGTGACCCTTTTCCCTGAACCTCGGGTAGAGCCAAGTGCCCCGCCACACCCCCCACATAGGACGATTGGCTGGCACTGCGTACCCATAGCCGTGGATCAGGATGGGAACCTCGGCTTCGTGCCTGCTTTTACACGTAGCGGTGATGAAGCGTAACCACTGCACGTAGTCCTGTTCTAGGCATCCAACAAACTTCTCTGCCTCATTCTTATCGATGATGGGTTTCGCATATCTGGCATGATTCAAGATCTTCGGCAAGTACGCGAACACGTCATCGCCACCTCCCGATAGGAGGATGGCCTTCGGTTTCTCGTTCTCTTCGATCTTCTTCTTGAGTCCGTCGGTGTCGTTCACCATTTGCTCCAGCGTGTGACCAGGATCGGCCACGGATTTCACCTGATAGCCAAGCCGCCTGAGATGACCGACGATATCGCGAGGAACGACGAGCTCGAAAGGCGGGATAGCGAACCAGGAGTCTCCTTCGGCGATCAGTAGAGGCTTCCTTGCCATGGTTGGTAGTCTCCTTTCTGGTTGGGCAAAAAGGGCGACCGGCACGCACCAGCCGCCCCACTGCATCACACCTAAGTTCAGACCTACAACCTATTGACCTCGGGCCACAGCCAGACGTTCATCAGACGTTCATCTCCCTCAGCGTCTCGATCTGCTTCAATAGTGTACTTGCCTCCGGGTGTTCGCGGCCCAATTCCCTGCGGATACACTTACTACTGCCTGTGCGCGCCGAAAACCCCAAACAGGGATTCGCTCCGGTCCTGCGTCCTGGCGCCGAACGTGCCTGCGACGGAACTTGGTGGCTGATCGGACGAATTGCCGTAAAACTGACCGCCCCAATCTCCAGACGCATACTGGCCGCTTATGACGCTTTTCGTATAGCCACGGAAAAAGGCGGCACCCTCGGTTTGCAGATCAGCAGCCTGCAACGCAAGCCCCTCGAACACCTGTGCTCCGGTAGCTACGTCTCTCGCGTTCGACACCGCCCCATAGATTTCGTTGTCGTCGAAGTCCGCAGTCAACTGAACGTCCGCCGTGAAATCCTGTAAACGCGGCTCTGTCCCGGCCTTTGCATACATGCCGGCCGCGTCACCCGTGTAGGTTGCTTGTCCCTGTAGGGAGCCAACGTTCCCGACCTCGTAGGGATCGTTACCGCTTGCGGCGGCACCAACGAAAGGACTGCGCTGGTCCTCGGGGTCGTCCACGTTCCTTACCGAGACCCAATACCCCAAAGCCAGGTAGTCCGCGTCGTCGTTGCCTTCAATGTCCGAGAAGAAAACATGGCGCCAACGTCGCGCACTGCTGGTGACCGGAATGTAGTACTCGGCTCCCTTCCATGGGAATCCTGAATCCGGTGAGATCGCCAGGTTGTAGCCCCCGGCCGCCGGGTCCTCTGCTGTGTTAAAGGTGGGTTCTCTTGCGCCCCTGACATGCTCGAACACCAAGTCCTCGCCCACGTACCGCGCGCTGAGCACCACGTTGGAGCGTGTCTGTTCGCTTGAGTTTAGCGTGGATAGGGTAACACCGGTGTTCGAGGCGTATTCCCCGTACTCTGATTCTGTACTGGAAACGACGTCTCTTGTGGCGGCCGAGGCCACTCTGTCCGCTATCTCGTCCTTGACTTCGGCCTCATGGTTGTTGAGGTCCATGACAAGCCGGCTTGTGAAGCCGCTACCCTGTGGAATCATGGCCAAGGCTTCCGCCAACTTGGCCTTTGCGTCCTCCAGGTCCTGCATTGCTTGCCGCAGTTCTTCTCCGGCGGTCGCGGCGTCGGTGTCAGCTTTCACTTTGGCGGCAGCCAGCGCCTGCTGCGCCTTGGCCAATTCGTCCTGAGCAGCCTGGGCGTCCGTTTCCGCTTTCATTTTGGCGGCAGCCAGCGCCTGCTGCGCCTTGGTCAATTCGTCCTGAGCAGCCTGGGTGTCCGTTTCCGCTTTCATTTTGGCGGCAGCCAGCGCCTGCCGCGCCTTGGTTAATTCGTCCTGAGCAGCCTTCAGGTCGGCCTCGGCCTTCATCTTGGCGGCTTCGGAAGCCTTCAACGCCTCCTGGGCAGCGTCGCGTTCGCGTTTGATACCGCTGTTGCTGCTGCACGCCGTCAGGAGCAAGGCAAGTCCAACGATCCAGCAGGCATTGATTAGGTGGAAATTTGGTACCTTTGACATGGCACACCTCCCTTTCGTGAAGGGCCATGGTCCGGCGGGATTGCCGGGCCATTGGAACCCTCACACAACGGTAGGTGTGGAAGTCCTGCCTATTCGCTTAGGCTTGGGGAGCTACCCCGCGCCGGGCACGTGAAAGCTGTTGTATTCAGCAGGTGGCCCGACTCACGGGCTACCGTTGCTGAGGGTTCCAGTACCGCTTGTAGGATACCCGGTGGCGGGTTGTCAAGGTTTCTCTCGATGGGAGCGTCTCCGCTCCCCGCCCTAACGGACTCGCACACGCTGGCCCGGGCTCACCGACACGCTCCATGACATGGGAAGGCTGGCGGAGCTGGAGGGGTGCAGTGGCGTGGTTCCAATCCGCCCCCGCCGAGGCTCTCGGCGCAATGAGGTCCCATCGGCGAGAACGCGTTGCGAGCGGGCGGCACGGCGAAAGTCGCCGGGGCCGCTGGCACCCTTGCGACCTGGAGTTTCCGAGCCTCGTCTACTCAAGGCGCCGGGGAGTGTCCGTCTCCACGCCCGGCCTGTTTTGCTGCCGAACGGCGGCCGACCGGAACAGAACGGACCGGGCAGGCCCTGTCGAACCTGCCCGATCCCGGGACTTCAGACGCGCCTAGTCGTCGTGGTGGTGCCGGTCATGGCGATGGTCCCGCCTGTCACGCCGTTCGGCGATGCCGGCGAGCGGCCGTTCGTACTCGGAACGCGAGACGGCCGCGTCGCCGTCGGCGTCGAGCCTCTGAAAGGCGCGCACGGTGAGCGGGCGCGTGGTCTCGCTCCACAGGCGAGCGAACTCCTCGAGGCCGAGCTTGCCGTCGCCATCGGCATCGTGGGCGGCGAGGGCGGCGCCGCGGTCCTCGCGCGCCTTGGCGATCTCCGCCTGCGAGAGTCTCCCGTCCCGGTCGGCATCGACGGCGCACGTTCTCGTGGTCGATGACCACCGGGACATCCGTGAGCCGCGGGCGCGGTATCTCGAAGAGCACGCCGTGCGCGTCACCGCCGCGGGCTCTAGCGCCGCCGCGCGGCGTGCGCTCCAGGCGGCGGCCGTGGATCTGGTGGTGCTCGACATTATGATGCCGGGCGAGGACGGCCTCGAGCTCTGCCGGCGCCTGCGGGCAACGACCCGGATTCCGGTCATCCTGCTGACCGCGATGGCGGAGGACACGGACAGGATCGTGAGCCTGGAGGTCGGGGCCGACGATTACGTCACCAAGCCGTTCAATCTCCGGGAGCTGCTGGCCCGCATCAAGGCGGTGCTCCGGCGCACGCAAAGCCTGCCGCCGGGCCGCGAGCCACGTTCGGCGGAGACATACAGGTTCGACCGCTGGTCGCTGGACCCGGGCGGGCGGGAGCTAGTGGACGAGGCGGGCGTGGTGACGCCGCTGTCGACGGGCGAGTTCCGGCTGCTGACGGCGTTGCTGGAGCGTCCGGGGATGGTGCTTTCCCGGGATCAGCTTCTCGACCTGACGCGGGGCCGGGGCGCGGCGCCGTTCGACCGCGCGGTTGACAACAAGGTGAGCCGCCTGCGCCGGAAGCTGGAGCGGGACCCGGCGAATCCGAAGCTCATCGCCACGGTCTGGGGCAGCGGCTACCGGTTCGCGGGCAAGGTGGAGCGGGAATGAGGTTGATCCCGGGAAGCCTCGCCGGCCAACTCGCGCTGTTGCTGCTGCTCGCTCTCGGCATCGCGCAGGGCATCGCGATGGCTCTTTTCGCCGTCGAGCGCAGCGAAGCCGTGCGCCACGCCCACCGGGACAACGTCATTGCGCGCGCCGGCACCGTGGCGCGGCTCCTCCGGGACACGCCGCCCGCGCTTCACAACGCCATCCTGGACGCGGCGAGCACCGACCAGGCGCGGTTCACACTCACCCGGGAACCCCTGGTGGGCGGGACGGGAACCGGAGAACGGGCCGCCTTCATCGCCCGCGGTCTTTCCGTGGCGCTCGATGTCGGACAGGAGCGGGTCAGGGTGGCGCCGCCGCACGACGACACGCCGGGCGGGTTTTGGATCCGGGACGGCGACGACCACGATCACGGTCACGAGGACTGGCGGGAGCACTGGTTCGCGGCGTCCGTGACCATGGGGACGGGCGCTGGCTGAACGTCGCCGTGGGACCGTTGCCGGGCGCGCCGCCCTGGGGCCGGACGTTCCTGCTCTCGTTCCTGTTGTCGGTCCTCGGCGTGGCGGGCGTGGCGGTCCTCACGGGAAGCCGCATCTCGAAACCCATGCGGAGCCTCGCGGCGGCCGCCGGTCGGCTCGGCAGGGGCGAGGAGGTGGGTGACCTGCCGGAGTCCGGCCCCCTGGAAATCCGCGGCACCGTGAGGGCCTTCAACCTCATGCGCGGGCGGCTCGACCGCTACGTGCGTGACCGCACGGCCATGCTGGCGGCGATATCGCACGATCTGCGGACACCGATCACGAGCCTGCGCATCCAGGCCGAGTTCGTCGAGGACGAGGACACGAGGACGAAGATCCTCGCGGTGCTGGACGAGATGCAGCGCATGGCGGAGGACACCCTGGCGTTCATCCGCGAGGACATGCGGCGGGAAGGGACACGCACGGTCGATCTCCATGCGCTGGTCGACAGCGTCGCTGCCGACCTTGCGGATCTCGGCCACGAACTCGCGGCCCCCGACTCCGGCCGGGTGCTGGTGGCGTGCCGGCCGGTGGCGTTGCGCCGCGCCTTCCGCAACCTGCTGGAGAACGCGGGCGCCCACGGCGTCCGCGCAACGGCGCGTCTCGCGGACGACGGTGGACGCGCGTACGCGTGGTCATCGAGGACGAAGGGCCCGGCATCCCGGAGCCGATCTGGAGCGGGTGTTCGAGCCCTTCGTGCGGCTCGACGAGTCGCGGAGCCGCGACACCGGCGGCGCGGGCCTGGGCCTTGCCATCGCCCGGACCATCATCCGCGGCCACGGCGGGGATATCCGGCTGGAGAACCGCGCCGGAGGCGGATTGAGGGCCACGGTCGTGCTGCCCGGAGGAGGCGGCTGATAGCGCGGCCCCGCGGTGTCCGTGATCGCCCTCGCTTCCATCGGCCCGCGTGTCACCGGCACCCGCGTCGTTTCCGGCAGCGCCCTGCGCCTCAACCCTGACGGGACCGGCCGGCTCGTGCCGGGCATGCTGTCGGACATTGCCGTCACCGCGCCGCGCACGGACGGCTTCGGTCCTGTCCGGCATCTCTGCGCCAACCGCGTCAGTGGCGCGGGAACAAGTGCCGCGGGCCCTGCCGCCGACCGATGCGCCACGGCCGGCAGTGCCGGCCGCACGAGTGTTGCTCCCGCGTGTCGCTCCGCCAGCACTGATTCGACCGTGACGGTTACGCCAGCCAAACTGTTGAACGCGCTGTCCGAATCGATGGCGCTCAAGCGCATGGCGGAGTAGGTCGGAGGCAGCGGAACCGCCGCACGGTCAACTTGGTGACGGCAGAGATGCACGGCATTGTTGCGGCGGCGACCATCGGGCCCGCCGGGCAGGGCTCCGTCTGCTGACCAAGTGTCGAGGTGTTTCATGCCGACGCCCCGGCTCGCACACGGTCAGAGATCCTCGTCACGACGCCGACGCATACCGCCGCCGTCACCGCGCTCCGCACGGGCATCGACCCGAATAGCCAGGCCGCCGACGACCATGGCCCGGTCCGAGCTGCCGTAAGTGGATTGTAAGCCTGCTGTATGCGGATTGTAGTGCGTCTATGCTCTCGGCACACGGCGGGATTCAAGAGAACCGCCCCGGTTCCCCAGGGAATCGCCGGGTTCTCCCGGGAATCTTCGCCGCCAGACCCGCGCTCGCGCCGCCCCGGCTGCTTCCTTGAATGGACGCCCTGAAACCGCCCGCGATCCACGGCGTCGGTCCTGTATGCTCCGACCTGTTCATCCCGCTCAAGCGCCGCTCGGGCTAAGCCTTTGATATTGCGCGCCTTTTGTCCCCTATCGCCGATGTCTCGCAATGCGCCTCCGTCTCTACGGCGGAGCCGGTATTCTCTCACACCCGACGCAGTTGACTGCCTGTCGCGCCATGTCTGCGTCCAAGTGCGCAGTTCGAGCCCCTGCAACACCCTCATGCCATGGGAAAGGCGTGTTCTTTCCGTAATACGGGCGTGTAGCACACCACACCACGAGTCTAAGCACACTTCACTTGGCAACCGGTGCAATCTCCTGGACCATCCTTGAAAAAAACTCCTCAAATTTCTCCTCCCAAGTTGGCGGGAGTTTTTGATCCCGAGTCTGTTCATACCTAACGGCACCCCCGAAATTAGGTCCGCGCAAGTTCTTCGGAGGGTCTGCGGTTGCAAGAATCAATCCCTCCATGTGATCTAGAACGGTTTGAGGATTTGATCCAATTTCGTCCCGTAGGGGTGATAAGGAATTATCATCTTGGACGCCTCTGGTTCCAAACCAACTGAATATTGTCCAGCGTTCCGCCAAGTTATCGGAACGATGATCCTTCAATCGATCGAAGAGCATTTTTGGTTTCGGTGTCTCACGGGTGGCCTTTCCAGCCTGTCCTACGTAGACTAAATTGTATCGATCGTCGTATAAGGCGTAAATTCCTCTTTGATCGCGAAAATCAACGTCAGCCTTTCTCTTTTGGGCTTTCCCGAGAAGACGACCAGGGTTCTTTTGTTTGCCCCAGAACACATCATCTCTCTTCCAGTGCAAACCGTACGCTCTTATCAACATCTTCTTCCTCCCGCTTTCTCACCGAAACCACATTCCAGCGTGTCCCTTCCGTGCGTACGACGTTGACTAAGACAATTCGAAGCCCGGGTCAAATCGATATCCGGTCCGGAAGATGTGTATCCCTGTTGTTTGAAGGAATTTGGCGGATACGCTAGATAATCGGCATTGGAGGGACGGTCGAAACTATCTTCACTGTCGAGGGTAAGAATCGGATGCCCGTGAAGGGGACCACCGCTGAACGGGGCGAATGAAACCTGACGGCCGCGGAGATCACCAGGTTTCTGGACGAAGATCTTGTTGCCACAGGTCAAGACTGCGCTGAAGATCACTGGCCACGAGGAGTGGGCCGAACTGGAGCAAACATCGGCAGCTGCTGCAAGCAGGCCGAGTCGTTGAGACTGAAACGCCTGCTCCTCTGGCGCGCCCAAACGATGAAACCCGTTTTTCGCGCCAAGATGTTCTGGGCGTCCCCCGACGGCTTATAATCCAATGGAAGAGGTGACCCGTGCGAAACAGAACACCCCCAAAGGTCTTTATGTCTTATTCACATGATTCCGTGCGACATAAGGAGTGGGTCCGTGGCCTCGCAGAACATCTCTGCAAAGCAGGAATCGATCCGATTCTGGACCAATGGGATCTTGCCCCCGGACAAGACATCGTGGCGTTCATGAGCGACGGGATCTCGTCATCCAACAGGGTGATTCTTGTCTGCACCAAGGACTACGTGGCGAAGTCGAACAGCAGGAGCAGCGGCGTCGGGTATGAAGACATGATGATTTCCGCTGTACTCTCCAACTCGACCGATACCAAAAAATTTCTACCTATCATCCGGGACAATCCAGACAGCGATCTGCCCCAAAGGCTTGGATCGAGGAGGTATATCGACTTCTCTGAGGATTCTGATTACACCACGAAACTCGATGAGCTTATGCGTGAAGTTCTCGGAAAGCCCGCAATTGTGAAACCGAGGATTGGAGGTAGTCCATTTGAAGAACCCCCGACCCATCAACCAGCGCCGACCATCGCATCGAGACCGGTGGAGGAATTGCTTTCGGGCGACGAAGATGTGGTACGTGAGAGGTGTCGCGTCTTGTGCGCGGCACTTCACGACCACGTTGATGGTCGGCTCTACGAAATTCGCGTCGATCATGAACGCCGCTACGCATTACCCAATAGTCTTTACGACTGGCATTTGGACGATAGTCTTTTGGTTTTGCTACGAGCAAGCGGCGAAGCGGTGACCTATTTGATCGAATACGGTTATCTTAGCCGTGGCGACGACTTTATTCAACTAACCGCGAGAGGTTGGGAAACAAAGAGGCTACGTCAGGTGCATTCATTGTTACGTAAGGACGTTTTTGAAGACCCGCTGGAGTTCCCGTGGTACCGGGCATGGCGTAGGAAGGGAGAAGAGCTGAAGGCTCGACAGGCCAGGCGACAATGAGCCCTTCCCTGAAGGCCGAAGGGGAGTAGGTTCCATGCGGATATTGCAGCCGTCAGAACACCAGATCCCACGAAACTTGCGAGAATGCTCCTCCACATGTGGTTCCCCTCTTCCCATTTACTACGGAGGGCGGGGAGCGTTAGGAAGGCCAAAACTTAAACAGCACCAAATCTCCCGCGCTCCCCCGTGGACAGGTTGCTGAGGTGCATCCGGCCTTCTCTCGGCGGAATGTACCTCAGCAACCTGTCCAATTTCCCGGAACCACTTCAAGTGTCCAGACGTCAGGGTGTAGGCGATACTATCACCACAACGAAACCTGTCGCTCCTTTGTAGCCTTTCCCACCGGGTGCAGTGACCATGCCAGATGGGATGTTCCCCGTGTTCCCGGAATTACCCGCAAACGGAAAATGCCCTCCTGCGCCCTCAGCCTCAACGAACACGATCAGGCCGTCACGCCTCACCGGACAATCGTCCCCAGTTAGCCTCTGGAGGAGCTGCTGGACCTGTTCCGCATTGTTCCGACAATGAGTAGCCGAAGGCTTCGGTTCGACCGTACTACCTTCCAAGTATCGCTGGAGGGCCTCCTTGAACGCTCCCATCATGACCTCACAGTTCCCCATGGCGAGCGCAGCGTCACTTCCCTCCTGTTCCAACCATGCCGCTTCGAAATCCTTGAGAGCCTCGTCGAACGCTCCCAACGCAAACTTCGAATTCCCTCGGTTGTATAACAAGACCCTCTTGGGCTGGGCGCCATGTTCCAACGCCACGTCGAAATCCGCTATGGCGCCTTGGTGGTCTCCCGTCGCCGCGCGCACGTTTCCGCGATTGTAATACAGTGCGCGGGACATCATGTCAGCAACATCCTGAGTCACAATAACGTGGTCACCAAAGTAAATCGGTCGGTCAAGGTTCTCTATAGCGCTTGTGTACGCTAGGTTCGCTTCCTCGAATCGTCCCAGTGCGGCGAGCGTATCTCCTTTGAGACAATTTGGTTGGGCCACGCCCGGCAGCTCTGCCGCGTAGGACTCGTACGCTGCTAGAGCGTCATCGAACAGACCCGCTTGGTAGGCCCGGTTCCCCCGGTCCCGATACTGTTCTGGCGAAAGCGGACCAGTGCTTTGCAACTTCGTGCGGGCCGTGTTTGCGGCCGCGAGTCCGGGAATGTCTCCGAAGAGCACCGTTTCTGAAAGCCCCAACCCCTTCAGATACTCGCGCAATGGCTCCTTTGATTGCCGTGGCACGATAACCGATTTGAGATATTGTTCTGGAACAAGAGGGGTGCCAATCACAAACACGCTCTGCTGGGCAATAATCCGTGCCCCAAGCGACCGATCCGGCTCGTAATAGCTGAGTGCACTGAATGGGTCATCCATTAACCGCGCATTCTGGACGACCTGATGGTCTCCAATGTCCAGAACGAAAATCTTACCATCTTTGTCGTTCCATTCAGCGCACGCAAACCAAAGAGCAACCAGAGGAAGTTCGGTAAAATCCAGAAGTCCGGTGGCGGCCCCCTGATGTTGGAGCACGGATAGTCTTTGCAAGTCGGACAGCGTGTCCCCATCAATGACCTGCATCGGCATGACGAGTTGTTCCTTGTGGTACCGATCAACTATTTTGCGTAGCGCGTTCTCCTCACTTGGGAGATCTTCGCCATGCGCGTCTTGTAAACGACGTAGGGCACCAGACTGGAGTTGCCAACTCGCATTGGCCTGACCCCTATAGACCGGCCTCGACATGCCCTCGGATAGCTTCAGAACTGCCTGGACGACTTCTTCAGGGGTCATGATCTAATCCCGTCGTATACTCGTTCAACATGAACAAGGTGGCATGAAAGTTGGTCGGGGAGGCCATCTGCTTGGAAGGTGCCTTGGCTCCTGAGGCCTTTAGTCTTGACCATAACACCTGCGTCGCGGTCACGCGAGGAAGCGCGCTCGAACGACAATCGACGCCAAACGCCGACACGCCTGTGAAACGGCCTCTTCACCCCTTGTTCCCGGTCCGGAAAGCGCGTATCCGGGCTCCATGGACACACGAAACCCGAGTGAACACGCCCCTGGCGGGAGGCCTGGATGGTAGCCTCCATCGGCGTCATCGCCTCGCCGTCCCAGGGTGTGGCCTACTACGAGAAGGACGGATACTACGCCAGGGAAGACCCCGCCCACAGGGAGGCGAGCGCCTGGGTGGGCAGGGGCGCGGAAGCGTTGGATCTCACGGGTCCAGTCGATCCCGACACCTTCAAGGCCGTGCTCGAAGGGAAGGTCCCGGACGGTCCGCACCTGGGCAAGCGGGACAAGGACGGTGAAATCTGCCACCGGCCGGGCCGCGACGTCACCCTTTCCGCGCCGAAGTCGGTCTCCCTCATGGCGCTGGTGGGGGGCGACGACCGGATCGTCGCGGCCCACGACCGGGCCGTCACGCGGACCCTCGCCTGGGTCGAGCGGAACGCCGTCGAGACCCGGTTGCAGGACAAGGCGAGCGGCGCGATGGTCCACGCCGGCGGCCAGAAGATGGTGGCCGCAACCTTCCGCCACGATACCTCCCGAAACCTCGACCCGCAGCTCCATACCCATGCTGTGGTGGCGAACATGGTCCAGGGGGACGATGGGAAGTGGAGGACCATGGTCAACGACGGGCTCTACCGGAACAAGATGGCGATCGGCGCGGTATACCGGGCAGAGCTTGCCCGGGATCTCAAGGACCTGGGGTACGGGATCGAGAAGACCCACCCGGACGGGCGGTTCGAGATCGCGGGGGTGTCGCGGGAGGTGGTGGAGGGGTTCTCGACGCGACGGGCGGAGATAGAGGCGGCTATGGCGGCGCGGGATGAAGGGGCGCCTTTGGAGAACCCGAAGCTCGCGGACCGCGCGGCGTTGATGACGCGGGCCAAGAAACGGGAGGTGGACAAGGGAGAGCTTCGGCGGTCTTGGGAGCGCCAAGCGGCGGAGCTCGGGTTTTCGGCCGACACCGTGCGCGCGAAGGCAAGGCAGGCGGAACGGAAGCAACCCGCTCCGGACCTGTTCAGTGGTCCGGTTCGAGCGGCGGGAGAAACCGCGGCCTGGGCCGTGGAGCATCTCTCCGAGCGCCAAGCGGTGTTCGACCATGGGGATCTTCTGGCGGCAACGCTGGCCCGGGAGCTGGGCGCGGTGACGGCCGAGGCGGCGGAGCGGGCCATTGCCGGGCTCGAACAGGAAGGAGAACTCCACGGGGCAAGGGGCCTCAAGCACGGCAGGCACTGGACCACGGACGAGGCCATGGCGCGGGAGTCGGAGGCCATCGCGTTGATGAAGGCGGGCCAGGGCGCCGAAAAGACGATCATGCGGGGCTGGATCGCGGAGACGAAGCTCCACGGGGGCCGCCTCAACGAGGGCCAGAAGGAAGCGGT
>JAPOPM010000165.1 GCA_026712905.1 Deltaproteobacteria bacterium | reverse complement strand
GTCCCGGAACTCATCCAGGCCATCCATGACTACGTCCGCATCAATAACCAACAGCCCACTCCTTTCATCTGGACCGCTTCGGTCGAAGCCATTATGGAGAAAATCAATCGTTGTAAAGCTATTTATGAGACGGTACACTAGGTCCTACTCCGACCAGTGGTCCAATATTGCCTCACCACAACGTTTCAGGCGCTAGTTTCCCTCAAAGGGTGGCCAACTTTTTCCGGTTTACTCTGCCATTCTGTGTCGGATTCCGCATTCGCGTCCGAAATCCTACCACTTGCGGCCGGTCTGGCTTCGCTTGGCTCTCCGCCCGAGTTAGCAACCTCGGGTGGAGGCTTGCGCTCTTGCGGTACCCGACGTTACCGTTTCCTACGCGGCGCTGTTCAGGAACTCCGCCAGCCGTTCGGCGATGACGTAGACCGTGGCGTTGGTGTTGGCATGGGTTACCTCGGGCATGATCGAGGCGTCGGCCACCCACAGGTTGTCCAGCCCGTGGACGCGCAGGCGCTGGTCCACCACCGAGGCGGGATCGTCCGCCGGCCCCATTTTGCAGGTGCCGGAGGCGTGGTGGTAGCTGTCGTAGGTGGAACGGGCGAAGGTCGCCCAGTCCTCCTCGGGAGCCGGGTTGCGTAACGCGCCGCAGAACTCGCGCATGGGCGATGTGCGCGCGAGGTCCCGGAGGAATTCCATGGCCGCCACCATCTTCTCCACGTCCTTCGGGTCCGCCAGCAGTCCCGTCTCCACGACGGGGAAATCCCGGGCATCCAGGCTGGGGAGGCGGATCCGTCCCGACGCCCCTTGCTCCAGCAGTTGAACCGACAAGGGCAGCAGGGTGCCTACGCCCTCGATCCTGGTGGGCGGCCGCAGCGAAGCGCTGAAGTCCCCGTGATCCACGCTCGGGGAGGTCCGTGCCAGGAGACGAAGCCGCGACAGGGTCCACGCCACCTCGAAGTCCCTGGCGGCGGCGAAGGTCACGTGGACGACGGCGTGGTCCTGGAAGTTCCCTCCGACGCCCTCCAGCCCGTGCGTCACCTCGATGCCCATCCGTTCCAGCTCGGCGGCCGGGCCGATACCCGACAGCATGAGGAGCTGGGGCGTGCGGTACGCGCCCGCGGCCAGAACCACCTGGCCCGCGCTGTCCGTGTGGATCTGGCCGTCCTTCTCGTAACGCACGCCGTCCACGCGGCTGCCCGACAGGGTCAGCCCCAGCACCGGCGCCTCGGCCTTGACGGTGAGGTTCGGACGCCCCCGTGCCGGTTCGAGATGGCTCACCACCGCGGACTGGCGCACACCGTCCTTGATGTTGGAGACCCCCGGTCCCACGCCCACGGGGTCGGGGATGTTGGTGTCGGGGAGGCGCGGCAGGCCCATTTCGGCGGCGCCGTCGATGCAGGCCCGGACCACCGGGGACAGGTCCGACTCCAGGCTGAAGGGACGCTTGACGTAGACCGGTCCGGCGTGGCCGTGGTTTGGGTCGTCCGGGAAGTCCTGGTCCGCCTCGATGCGCTTCAGGACCCCGTGGACCGCTTCCCAGGACCAGTCGGGGTTCCCCGCCGCCACCCACCGGTCCATGTCGTGCCGGGTCGGCCACACCCAAGCCATGGCGTTGACCGACGAGCCCCCGCCCATGATCTTCCCCGCCAGGGAGCGGAACGGGCTGCCGTCGACGGGCCGCACCACGGGGACCATGTCGACGTAGGGGGTCTCGAGCCAGACCCGGTCCCGGGCGCTGGCCAACCGGATGGTTTCCGGTATCGGTTGCGGGTCCGGCGCGGCCTCCAGCAGCAGCACCTTGCGGCGCCGGTCCTCGCTGAGCCGCGCGGCGGCGACGCAGCCCCCGGAGCCGCCGCCGATGATGATGACGTCGTAGTGGTCGGACATGGAATTCTCCCCAAGCTGGCGGAAGTGGCCATCGGGCCTGATCCGTCATTGCCGCGAAAGCTTGCCCTCGACCCCGATCGGGGGCGGGAATCCAGGGGTGGCGAGGCCGGGAAACGCCGCTGTAGTGCCGCACCACCACCCCTGGATTCCCGCTTCCGCGGCAATGACGAATCGGGGGGTTGGTACTCATTCTCATCCGTGTGGAGTATGAACACGCCTGTCTCGCGGGAATGACGGATTCGGGCTATAGCGGCGCGTCTCGCAACCGGGACGCGGAGGCGGCCGCTAACTCCGCTCGTGTTTCTCCTTCGGTGTGGCGCTGCGGGCGAGGGCGCTTGCATCCTCCAATTCAACCATTGTTCGGCAGGCGCGAATCATTTCCCCGGTCGCCGCCGTCCCCAGCAGCGGGTCGGCGAGGGCGTGGACCTTCGCGTCCATGTCTTCATCGGACAGCGGACATTCCAGGCTGCCCGAGCACTGCTCGACGACCTCCTCGACGGTGCGGCCGTCCTTCAGCCGGATGGTGACCACGGCGCCGGCTTCCCGGATGTTGCCGTCCACCACCGCGGAGACCCGGTCGCGCACGGCCATGACGCGAGGGTCCTGCACGACTTCGTCGGCGAACTCGGCGACGTTCACGCGCCCGAGCACGAGGGCGGCGCCCGCGGCGTGGTACACGCTGAACTTGCCTTGCAGTCCGGTCTTCGGGGTCTTGTTCCCGGTGAGTTCCAGCACCAGCGGATGCACCCGCAGTTGCACCGATTCGATGTCGTCGCCCGTTAGCCCGTGGCGGCGTTTCAGGCTGATGCAGCCGTCGAGGCTCGGGTGGATCACGACGCCGCAAGGGTAGGGCTTGTAGGTGTTGAGCAGGGTCTCGTAGCTGTCGCCCAAGCCGTCGCAAATGGCGGCGTAGTCCTGTTTCGTGGACAGCACCCGGGCGAAGCCGCGCGGCGCCTCGAGGGCGCGCTCCGAGCCGGTCAGCCCCTCGGCGGCCAGAAACGCCGCGGCGAGGCCGTTCTGCGCCGCGCGTCCGATGTGGAACGGCTTCAGCATGGTGCCGAACATCTCCCGCAGCCCGGCGGCCTGGGTGGCGGCACCGGCCAGCGCCCAGCACATGCCCTGCACGTCGAGCCCCAGCAGGCGTCCGGCCGCGGCCGCGGCGCCGAACACGCCGGCGGTGCCGGTGATGTGCCAGCCCACGTCGTAGTGGTTTGGGTAGACGGCGTTGCCGATGCGGCACTCCACCTCGACGCCGAGGATGAGCGCGTGCAGGAAGTCGCGCCCGGACACGCGCCGGTGCTCGGCCAGCGGCACAAGCGCGGAGGCCACCGGCCCCGCGGGATGAATGATGGTCCGCAGGTGGGTGTCGTCGAAGTCGAACACGTGGGAGCCGATGCCGTTGAGCAGCGCCGCGTGCAGCACGTCCACGCGCTCCGTGCGCCCCAGCACCGACGCCTGCGGCTGTCCCATGAAGGGTCCCAGCGCCCGCAGCGTGATGTCCACGGATTCGTGAGCCGATCCCCCCACGGCGCAGCCCATCCAGTTGAGCAGCGTGCGCGCGGCTTCGTCGCGCACGGCGTCGGGGACGGTCGCGAAATCCGACCGGCAGACCCATTCCGCCAGGGGTTTGGTCACTTCGATATCCGGTGTGCTCATTGGAATGGCTTCCTCATGGGGCTTGCCGGCGTCGCGAGCCGCCGGTGGATGTACTCTCGATGTTCGCGGCTCGCGGCCCGGCGCCGCGCCGCACCGTCCTTGACAAGGTGCATCAAGGTCATCAATGTTGAGTGCACATATGTACCGTGAATCGATGGAGGTGAGAAATGCACTGCGTAGACGCTGACGGCCACGTGGAAGAGTGCTTGGAGACTTTCGACGACAAGTACCTGGACCCCAAGTTCCGCGGCCAGCGGCCGCGGGTGGTGGGCGTGGACGGCATGGCCTACTGGATGATCGACGAGCAGCTCTTCCCGCGCCGGGTGGGCCGCGGCTGCAACAACCTCGGAACGCCCCTGACCATCGACGGCAAGCTGGCGAAACACTCGGTGGGCAAGGTGGACAGCGTCGGCAGCCAGGAGCTGACCAACGTCGGCGAGCGGCTGGCGATCATGGACGAGGAGGAGATCGCCGTGCAGGTGGTTTACACGACGCTCTTTCTCGCCTATCCGCTGACCAGCAACGTCCCCTTGGCTACCGCGCTGTGCGACTCGTACAACCGCTGGCTGGGAGACCGGCTGGGCGGCAGCGACCGCATCAAGTGGGCGGCGGTGGTGAACCTGGACGACGTGAACGGCGCCGTGCGCTCGGTGAACGAGGCCGCGGAGCTGGGCGCCGTGTCGGTGATGGTGCTGGGCACCGCCGGCGACCGCCTGCTGGACGACGACGAGCTGCTGCCGTTCTACGAGGCGGTGGAAGGGAACAACCTCGCGCTGGGCGTCCACGTGGGCTGGTCGTGCCCGTCGGTGAACAACCTCTACTCGCACATCTACCCCTCCGGCGTCATCGCGTTCCACATGCCGGTGCTGATGGCGTGCACCTCGCTCATCGCCGGCGGCGTCCTCGACCGGCACCCGGACATGCGCGTGGTGTTCCTGGAAGCCGGCTGCATGTGGGTGCCGTTCATGCTCGACCGACTGAAGCACCGCTACGAGAACCAAGGCGAGCTGCTGCTCAAGTTCATCCCCGAGTGCGTGCCCAAGCAGGCGCTGCCGGCCATGGACTACGTCGAGAAGGGCAACCTTTTCTTCAGCGCGGAGATCGAGGACTCGCTGTTGCCGCACGTGATGCAGGAGGTGGGGCAGGGTCAGATCGTCATGGGGACGGACATGCCCCACGGCGACCGGGAGCGCTTCGCCGCGCGCATGCTGCGCGAGCGCACCGACATTTCCGATGCCGCCAAGGACGCGATCCTGGACGGCAACCCCAGGCGGCTCTACGCGTTGTAGGCTGGGCGGGAGATCGCCATGGCACTGAAGGCTTCCATGGGCGCCACCTACGGTTGGCGCGCGCGCATCGGGTTCGTCACCCCGAGCCCGGGGCATGAGAACAACGGCTACGAGTTCTATCTGATGGCGCCGGACGGCGTCACCATCGTCATGACGTCGCTGCATGTCACCGAGCTGACCCAGCAGCAGTACAACGACGCGGTGAGCCGCATGGGCGTGGCCGTGGCGGAGCTGGAGGACCGCCGGGTGGACTCCATCATCCAGGCCGGAGTGCCGCTGATCGTCACGCGCGGATGGGGTTTCGAGGAGGAGCTCCTGGCCGAGGTGGCGCGCCAGACCGACATCCCCATGGCCACCGACATCGGCGCGTGCATCCGCGGGATGCACACCCTGGGCATGAAGCGCGTGGTCATGCTCACGCCTTTCGACGAGTCCATGCACCGCCAGCTCACCGAGTACGTCGCAAACGCCGGCATCGAAGTGGTCGCCACCCGCTCCCTGTGGCCCTCCGACGAGGCCGGCATGTCACGCCGCTACGGCGTCTCCACCCTGCCGCTCGCCGAACCCTACCACGCCGCCAAGGAGCTCTATCTCTCCACCCCCTCCGCCGACGGCATCTGGATCACGGGCGCGCTCATGCCCAGTGTGGCCATCATCGACACCCTTGAGCAGGACCTCGGTGCCCCCGTGGTCAGCAGCATGCAGGCCATGATGTGGGCCGGCCTGGGGATGGCGCACGTGTACTCGGAGGTGGAAGGATTCGGCCAGTTGTTCGACTTCGCGTACGACGCGGAATCCGATGAGGATGAAGTGTAGAGGTCGCTCCGTGCCGAGGGCGTTGCCGGAGATGCAGGAGGCTCGGTTCGCCCGGGGTAGGCGCTACGCCAATCTTGGCGCCACCTTCTCCGTGAGCAGCCGGATGGAGTTGATGACCTGCTCGTGGGGGATCTGGCCGCCGTGGTTCACGTCGAGGATCATGCCGGTCAAGCCCGTGCGCTCGCGGAACTCCTCGATGCGGTCGAGGGCGGACTCGGGCGAGCCGTAGATGACGCGGGTGCGCAGGAACGAGTCGTAGTCCGCCAGGAAGGCCTGGGCCTGGGCCACGCGGTCGGCGGCGTTCATGGCCGTGGCCTCGCCGATGACGCGGTGAAGGTCGTGCTCCACGCTGGCCCGGGGTATCTCCCGCGCCGCCGCTTCCGACTCGGCGATGAAGATGGGCACGCGCACGTGGATCTCGGGCGGCTCGGGATGGCCCGCGGCCTGCCATTCCTCGCGATAGATCTGCAGGCGGTCCTCGTAGTAGTCGCCCATGAACCACAACACCACGTTGAATCCGCTGCGGGCGGTGTGCGCGAAACCCTCGGGCGTGCGCACGGCCATGTAGATGGGGGGATAGGGTTGCTGGAGCGGCCGCGGCGAGATGCTGACGTCGTGGTAGGAGTAGTAGTCGCCTTCGAAGGAGAAGGTCTCCTGGGTGAAGGCGCGCATGACGATCTCGAACGACTCGGTGAAACGCGCCGTGCTTTCCGAATACGGGATGTTGAAGCCGTCGTAGAACTTGGGGATGCTGCTGCGGCCGACGCCGAAGTCGAACCTTCCGTGGCTGATGTGGTCGATGGACGCCACCTCTTCGGCGATGCGCAGCGGGTTGCCCAGCGGCAACACCTGCACCGCGGTGCCGATGCGCACGCGCTGGGTGCGCGCGGCGATGGCCCCGGCCATCATCATGGAGGCGGAGAGCACCGAAGCCTTGGGCCGGAAATGGTGCTCGACGATCCAGATGGAATCCAACCCCATGCTTTCGGCGGCATCCACCTGATCGAACAATTCGTCGAAAGCGAGGGTCTGGGTTTCGCCCTCGCGCACGTGACAGTCAACCAACAAGCCGAACTTCATCAAGTCATCCCCGTTGCGCGGCGCGACGTACCCATTGCACGTTCGCGCCGTTGTCCGTTGTTGCCGCGCGTACCGACACGGAGGCGGGTCTGAAACCCGCCCCCGTGCGTTGGCCGCGGAGGCTCTTCTCGCGTTGTGTGTGCCCGGCGGCGCCGGGACAGGCCCTGCACCAGGATCTATGCTGCCTGCAGGTCCTTGTAGTGGAAGTCCTTGGAGATGGGCGCCAGTCCGCTGGCGATGACGGACCAGCTTTCCCCGGCGTCGTCGCTGCAATAGATCTCGCCGCTCGTGGTGGCCGCGAAGACCGAAACCGAATCGCCCGCCGCTTCGAGGCACAGCGCCTCGATGCTCGCCTGCAGGCGGTCCGGGAGCCCGTTGCGCAGGATCTCCCAGGTGCGCCCGCCGTCCATGCTGCGCGAAATGCGCGCGCCGGCGGAGCGGGTCCGTTGCCACTGGCCTGGATTGTACTGCGCCGCGCTCAGGAACATCATGTCGGGATTCAGCGGATTGAGCACGCATCCGTCCGGATAATCACCGTTCTCACACGGCCGCACGAGCCGCTCCTCGAAGTTCTTCCCACCGTCCGCCGAGACGTACAAACCGCGTCCGGTCACCTCGTACAAATGATCGGAGTCCTGCGGGTGGATCACCAGCCTGTGGGCGTCTTCGTAGATCCCGAGAAGCTCCTCGAAGGTCTCGCCACGGTCCCGGCTCCTGAGGAGGCCTCCCACCTCCACGCTGACGTACACGGTGTCGGGGTCGTGCGGATCGAAGTTGATGTGCTTGGCGTGGGCGATGTGCGGCGGCACCGAGAACTTCCAGTTGGGCACGCTGGGCACCGACCGCAGCGCGGGCAACTCGTTCCAGTGCTCGCCCAAGTCGTCGCTGCAGAACAGGTGCGCGGGCTCGGTGCCGGCATAGAGCCGCGTGCGGCCGTTGCTGCGGGAGGAATTGATGCTGTACACGTCCAGCTCGCTCAACCCGTTCTCGCGCGCCTCCCAAGTGGCGCCGTGGTCGCCGCTCACGTGCAACCCGGCGTGAAACGCCCCGACGAAGAACATGCCGCTCTCCGGCTCCTGGTGGATGGCGCTGATGTGCTTGTCCTCCAGCATGTGGCGGGCGACACGCCAGCCGCCGGAGTCGCGTTCCAGGACCGCGATGCCCTTGCGCGTCCCCACCCACAGTTCGTCGGAGCGGGAGGGGGACGCATACATCGTCGTTCCGCCGTGGGACAGTGCGATGCTCATGGCTGTGCCTCCTTCGGAAATGGGTCCGTTCGCGCGCCGGGCGGACGGTCGTTGCCGGGCGCGGCACCCGTGTGTGAAAGCGACGAGGACGGCGTGAAACGTCCGTCTATGCAAGGCGGTACACCTTCGCTATGGTGGTGTCAAGCTTTGCCGGGCGGGGCCGGCATGCGGGGGCAGGAAGGGGCACGGCCACCCCGAACCGTCATTCCCGCTTCCGCGAGAATGACGGTTCGGGGGGTGTCTTGAAACAGCCTGGAAAGCGGTTGTCCGGGCGAGGGGCGGGGAGACGGAATGCAAGTGACACGGCTAAGGGTGCTTTACGGGGTTCTCGGCGAGGGGAGCGAGAGTGTGGCGCGCGATCCCACCGGGTATCTGGGGATCGAGCAGGGCATCTACCGGCGCCACGGGCTGGAGCTGTCCTGGGACCACGTGCAGGGTACGGACGAGCGCAATCAGGCGCTGGCGGACGGCGACGCCGACCTGTCCCTCGTCATCGGCCGGGCGTCGCTCCAGCACTTCCTGCGCACCGGCGCCACGCGGCTCGTGGGGTCGTGCATGAACAGCAGCCCCTACGTGCTGATGGTCCCGGCCGGGACACGCGAGCTCGCGCACCTCGGGGGCAAGGCGCTGGCATGCCGCCGCGTCATCGCCGAGACGGCGCCGCTGGCGGAGACGTTTCGAAGCCTCGGCGGGCTGGAACTGGGGGCCGACCTCGGTCTGGACACGGTGGATACCGATCAGCACGCGCTGGACCGGCTCACCGAGGGGTCCGCGGGCGCGGCGCTGTTGCCGCGGCCTTTCGACTTCGTCGCCCGGGAACGGGGCTTCCTGCCGCTCGCCGGCTGGCCGGTGGTGGCGGACGATCCCATGCCCATCACCGTCGAAACGATGGCGGCGCGGCTGAGCGAGAAGGGCGGCATCATGGCGGCGTTCCTGGCCGCGCACCGGGAGGCGATCGGCTACCTCCAGGAGCATCGCAGCGAGACCCTGACCATGCTCAGCCGGGTGTTCGGCTATGCGCCGGTTCTCGCGGCCGTGGTCTACGACGAGTACCTCGTGTCGCTCGACTCGCGTCTGACCGTCGACCTGCCGCAGGTGGAGAGACTCGTGCGCCTGACCGCGCCCGAAGCGGGCGGCGCCTCCGAGCTGGCGTCGCGCTGGCTCGCACCGGGCGCGGCAAGCTCCGAGGCGGCGGCCGCCGGCTCCTGAGCCCCCTGCACGGCATGAAGATCCGTGGACACGCCGCACTGGCCGGAACCTGCCGGGCCTGCCTGCCGGTCGCCCCTGCCGGAGACTGTCCCGGCGACCGCCGCGGGTGCTGACGCAGGACACGACACTAGCTTGTCATGCCGGTTCCCGCCGAAGCCATAGCCCTGATGGCAGCCTTCGCGTACGCGTCGGTCTCGGTCTCCTCGCGGTTGGGGCTGCAATACTCCACGCCGCTCACCGCCACCTGCGTTGCCATGGTCGTGCGCATGACGCTGTTGTGGTGCGCGGTCGCCGTCACCGGTGGCGTGCCCGCGGTGGCCGGCCTCGCCTTCCTGTTGTTCGTGTTGCTGGGCGTGATGCAGGCGCTGACGAGCTATCTGAGCTTCACCGGCGTCGCCCGCATCGGCGCGTCGCGCAGCCAACCGTTGCGCACCACCTATCCGCTCTGGAGCGCGGGCTGGTCCGTGGCGCTCCTGGGCGAAAGCCTGACGCCGGGTCTCATGAGCGGGACCGTGCTGGTGGTGGCGGGCACCGTGCTGATCTCCTGGAGTCCCGACCGCGCCGCGGATCAGGGGCAGGGCACGGAAGGCCCGCGGCCGGCGGCCGGAACCGCGGTTCCGCGCCAACACTGGTGGTACATCGTCTTTCCCTTGAGCGCGGCGTTCCTGGCCGGCATCGCTTTCCCCGTGCGCCGCTATGCCCTCGACATCTCGAACCAGCCGCTGTTCTTCGCCGCGGTGCTTGCCACCGTGGCGGCGGTTTGCCTGGCCATATCCCTGTGCGCCGGCGGCATTCACGGGCGCTTCCTGTGGAACCGGCGCGCGCTGTGGCCCTTCGTCGTCGCCGGCACGTTCGAGACGGTGGCCTCGCTGTTTTCGCTCATCGCCGTCAGCATGGGCCAGGTGGTGGCGGTGGCCCCGCTGGTGGCCACCTCGCCGTTGTGGACCCAGGTGTTGGCCCTGCTGTTCCTGCGCGGCGTGGAACGGCTCAACGTCAGGTCGGTCACCGGCACCGTCGCCGTGGTCGCCGGCACCGTCACGATCATCGCGGCCCGCTGATTCCGCCGCGGGAAACACCTCGCCATGGTACCCGAGATTGTCGCCGTCGTTTCCGCCGCCATGTATGCCGTGAGCTTCATCGTCGCGCGCCGGGGCCTGCGCTACTCCACCCCGGCCACCGTGACGACCTTCTCCATGGTGTTCCAGGCCGGCATCTTCAGCGTGGCGGTGGCGATTCGAGGGATACCGGACTTCGGCTGGAACGCCGTGGCGTTGATGGTCGCGGCCGGCAGCCTGCAACCCTTCGTGCGCCAGTTGACCTATCGAGGCATGCAGACCATCGGCGCCGCCCGGAGCGGCTCGCTTCGGGCCACCCACCCTTTCTGGGCCGGCATTATCGCGATTTCACTATTGGGGGAAGAACTGACGCTGCCCGTGTTCCTCGGCAACGTGACCGTAGTCGCCGGCATCGCGGCCATTTCCCGGGAGAGCGCCAGGGCGACCGAAGACAAGGCGGATAACCCGGGCTGGTATGTCCTTGTGCCGCTGGCCGCCGCGGTCATGGCGGGCATCGCCTTCCCCCTGCGGCGGGCCGCGCTGATCCTGACCCCGGAGCCGGTCTTCTTCACCGCCGTCACCGGCACGGTGGGCCTGGCCTTGCTGGGAATCACCCAGGTCGTACCGGGCCTCGCGCAACGCTACGTATGGGACCGGCGGGCGTTCTGGCCCTTCGTCGCGGCGGGCCTCTTCGAAGGCGTCTCCGCCGGCGGCATCCTCTACGCCCTCAGCGCCGGCGAGGTCGTCGTCATCGCGCCCATCACCGCCACACTGCCCATGTGGATCGTCCTGGGCACCGTCATCTTCCTCCGGGACATGGAACGGGTAACCCGCCGCACCGTGCTCGGGACGGTGCTGGTGGTAACGGGGATCATCCTGGTGTCCGTGGTGCGTTGAGACTAGTGTGGTGTCTGGTTAATTCGCATAATAATCTGCGGGTCTTTTTCGCCGTCGGCTGCGTTGCTCTTCCTCGCGTGGTGCCCGCCACTGCTCGTCATCGCGCCTTGCCGACAACGAAAAATCCTCCGCAGATTATTATGCGAATTAACCAGACACCACACTAGAAGTCACGGCCGCGCCAGCTCGAAGTCGATCTCCCCCTGGAAGAGCTTCACCCGCACCACCTTCACGGTGACCGGGTCGCCCATGCGGAAGCTCTGGCCGTGGTTCTGGCCCTTGATGAGGTGGGCGGTGTCGTAATAGCGGTAGAAGTCGTCCTCCAGGGTCTTGAGGCTCACCAGTCCTTCCACGAACCAGCGGTCGAGTTCCACGAAGAAGCCGAAGTTGGTCAGGTCGGTGATGACGCCGGTGTGTTCCTGGCCGATCTTGTCGGTCATGAACTGCGCCTTCTTGAGGTCCACCATGTCGCGCTCGGCGTCCACGGCCAGGCGCTCACGCCGGGAGGCGTGGTCGGCGGCCTCGCGCAGGTAGGCGTCGAGGTCTTCCCGCGCACCGGCATCGAGCTTCGGGCCGGCGGTGGCGCGGTCCAGGAGCCGGTGGACCATGAGATCGGGGTAGCGGCGGATGGGGGAGGTGAAATGCAGGTAGGCGTCGGACGCCAGCCCGAAGTGGCCGACGTTCTCCCGGTCGTAACAGGCCTGCTTCATGGAGCGCAGCAGCATGCGGTTCAGCACCCGTTCCTCGGGCTTGCCGCGGCACGCTTCCAGGACCCGTTGGAGCTCACTGGACGAGACTCTCTCTTCCTTCCGGTGGAGCCGGTATCCGAGGGTGGAAAGGAACGGGCCGATGGCGTCCAGGGTGTCCTCGTCGGGTCCTTCGTGCACCCGGTACACGCACGGGAACTTCCGTTTCCGCAGGTAGCCGGCCACCGCTTCGTTGGCCGCGATCATGAACTCCTCGATCATGCGGTGGGCGATGGTGCGTCGGGCGCGCCGGATGTCGACGGGCACGTTGTCGTCGCCCAGCACGATCTCCGTGTCCGGCAACTCGAAGTCGAGGCTGCCGCGGGCGCGCCGGCGGTCCATGAGGAGGTGCGTCAGTTCTTCCATGGCGCGGAGGGCGTCGATCAGCTCCGGGTACTTCGCGATGACCGTGGCGTCCCGGTCCACGAGCATGCGCCCCACCTCGGTGTAGGTGAGCCGGGCCGTGCTGCGGATCACCGAACGGAAGATCTCCACCCGTTCGACCTCGCCCCTCCGGTCGATCTCCAGGAGCGCCGTGCGCGTGAGCCGGTCCACGCCCGGCTTGAGGCTGCAGATGCCGGTGGACAACGCCGGCGGCAGCATGGGCAGGGCCCGGTCCGGGAAGTACACGCTGGTGCCGCGTTCGTAGGCGTCGACATCCAGGGCGGAGTCGTGCGCCACGCAATGGGCGACGTCGGCGATGGAGACGTAGAGCGCGTAGCCGCCGGCGGCCCTTCGCTCCAGCCCGACGGCGTCGTCGAAGTCGCGCGCCGTCTCGCCGTCCACGGTGAAGGTGGTCAGCCCGCGCAGGTCGCGGCGTCCGTCGAGGCTCGCCGGCACCCCGGCGGCGGCGTGGCGCTCGGCCTCCTGGAGGGCCGTGTCCGAGAATTCCTCGGGCCAGCCGTAGCGGAAGATCAACGCCTGGGCCTGGACCTCGGGGTCGTCCGGTGCGCCCAGCACCCGTTCCAGGCGCGCTTCGGCGGGCGTGTAGCCGCTGCCGTAGCGGGTCATCTCCACCGCCGCCACCTGGCCGGGCTGAAGCGGTCCGGGCGCTTTCAGCGGGATGGCGGGGGCCACGCGCGGGTCCATGGGCACCACCAGGGTGCGGTCGCCGTCGGTCTGCACCACGCCTACGAGGCGCCGCTGGCCCCGCTCCAGGACCTCGACGACGTGTCCCTGGCTGTCGCCGTGGCGCTTCTTCTCCGGGCGCACCAGTACCCGGTCGCCGTGCATCACCCGGCGCATCTCCCTGCGGCTGAGATAGATGTCCTCCATGCCCTTCTGCTCGGGCACGACGAAGCCGAAGCCGTCGGGATGGCCCTGCACCACGCCGGAGACGAGGCTCGCGGCCTTGGCCAGGGTGTAGTGGTTCTTGTGGAGACGGATGACCGTGCGTTCGTGGATCAGTTCCTTGAGGGCGTCCTCCACCGCGTCCCGTGACGCCTTGCCGAAGCCCTTGCGGATCTCCCGCAGGCTGAAGCGATGGCCCGGCTTGGTCCGCATCAGCGAGAGCACGCGGGGTTTGAGGTCGGTGGAGCCGCTCATGCCCTCAGGATCCTTCGCCGCCGTCCGGTTCGGCCGTTGTAACCGCACCCAGGAGCCAGTCGTCCCCCAAGCCGGCGGGTCGGGGAATCTCCTCCAGCGGGACTTCTCCGGACAGGGCCTCGATCACGTCGCGTGCCAGCGCGAGCGAGTCCTCCAGCACCAGCAGCACGATGACTGCCTCACGCGGATCCACCGTACGGATGATGCCGAGCAGTTCGTAGGACTCCACGATGAACTTGATGTAGGCGATGTCTTGCCGGCGCACCCGGAGGTAGAGTTCGTGGACGTCCATGTCTGCCGGGTGTGATGAAAGGGTGAGCGTCGCGTGACGGAGGGTGCGCGCCGGCGTCAACGGAGCAGTTCCAGGAAGCCCCGCCCGAGGCGCTTCCACAGGTTGCCGTCGTTGTCTTCGGCCTGCGGCGGCCGCTCCTCCGCGAGCTTGTTGAACATGTAGCGCACGAGTTGCGGCACGTCCGGCTGGATGGTGACGTCGGGGATGCGGCCCGCGAGCCGGAAGGGCAGACTGATTCCCTCGGCGTCGAAGAGATAGCGCACGTTGCGGTAGCGGCCGCTCAGGTCGCGGGAGAACGCTGGTGACAGCACGAGGGCGCCTTGAAGTTCCACTTGGCCGTCCGACTCCAGCGAGCCTTGCCCCACGATGCTGTAGTGGTCCGAGACCAGGCGCACGTCGTCACTGCGCGCCTTGCCCCCGCGGATGGTGAAGTGGCCCGTGACGTTTTCGAAGGAAGTCCGGTCGTCGCGTACCAGGGAGAGAAACGCGGGGCCGGCCGCGTCGATGCGCTCGATCCCTTCCACGGCATCGAGCGTCGCGAGAACCCCCCGGACCGGGTTGAAGTCGGCGAGCACGCCCTTGTTCAGGGTCATTCGGCCCTGTCCGTTCAGGTTCCCGACGAAAGACTGCCAGTCCGTGGCTCTGCTTTGGAAACGGCCTTCGAGACTCACGTTTCCGTTGATCGAATCCGCGGGATAGTGGGGGAAGAGCGCGAGGAGTCCGTTGGCGTCCAGGCCCTCCGCGGAGGGGTGCAGGTCGATGTCGAAGGCCCCGCCGTTCCGGCGCGTAACGGTGCCGTGGCCGTGGATCGCGCCTCCCAGGGTCTCGATGGCAAGCCGTCGCACCGTCAGGCCGCCGCGGGTCCAGTGCACGAGGCTCTGCAGGTTCTGATAGGCGGTGCCGCCGACCTGGCCGCTGGCGGAGGCCAGGTAGCCGCGCACGGAGGCGATGCCTTCGCGCAGTTCGGCGGAGCCCTCGTGAACGACGTTGCTGAAGGAGTGTGCCCGATGCGCGGCGTCGCCGGTCACGTCGCCGAGATTCAGGAGGTCGGAGTGGAGACTGTAGTGCAGCGTGGGCCGGCTCAGGTTGACCAGCAAGCCGCGCAGCCGCAGGTCCGACAGCCCCGAGCGCAACCGAAGGTCGCGTATCTCGATGTCTCCGCCGCGGAACACAAGCTCTCCCTGGAGACCCTGTACGGGCCTCTTCTTGCCCGGCGGACCGATGATGTGGACGTTGGTCAGACGCAGGTTGCCCCGGAGAGCGGGTGGCTCGGTGCGCGGCCCCGACTTCTGCGCCAGCGCCAACCGGGCGCTTACGGATCCGTCGAGCTGGTAGTCCTTGGCCGCCGGGACGACTTCTTGCCATCCCGCCAGCGGCACGTCCTCGGTCTGGACACGGAGTTCAACCAGGTGTTCCGGTTGTTGGACGATGGCGCCGGAGAACGGGACGTTGGCGTTATGGAGCCGGGCCTCGGACTCGTCGATCACGATGCGGTCCGGCCGGACCCGCAGGTTCATGGCCAGGCGGGCCGCAACCCCCGGCGCCTTGAGGAACCAGTCGCCGTATTGGATGGTATGGTCATCGGCGATCAAAGCGGCCTGGACCCTCAAATCGTCCAGCGGCCCCTCCAGCGTGTTGACGATGCGAAGTGGCTCGTGGACGCGCAACCCCGCCGGCACGATGCGCTCCACCCAGGGCAATTGTCTGAGTTGGTCGAGGTGGACCGGTTCCAAGTGAAGCTCGCACTTGGCCAGAGCGCGGCTCCACGCCGGCCCTTGCGAGAAATCCACGGCGCCGGTCAGGCGGGCGTTGTCCGCCGGGGCTCCGAACAAGGCTCCCGTGATCTCCATGCCGGTTACGCGCGGACGGTCGATCCGTCCCGTCACGCGCGCGTTGACGGTCAGCGGACCGGAAGGACGGAGGTAGGCCGGGAAGTGTGGCTCCAGAAACGTCCAGGCGCGCGCCAACAGGGTTTGTGGCAGCGACGCGGCGCGAATCTCCAGGTCCACCTCGTTCCGGCGCCACTCCGACAAGGGCGCCGCCGTGCCCACGGTACCGGCCACGGAGAACGTGCGCGCGCCTTCCTCTGACAGCGCGCCCGATACCTCGACGCGGAGGCGCTGTCCTCGCTGCCATTGGAGGTTCGCCGTCAGGTCCCGCAGGCGCAGTTCCTCGGGCTTTTCCGAAGAACGGTCCACCAGGTAGAGCTTGGCGCCACGGGCATGAACCGCCGCACCGTTCGCATGGGCCGACTCGAACCCGGCCTTGAGCGGCTGCGCGGGCACGAAAATGTTGATATCGCCGTACTCGTTGCGGATGACTTGGAGCTCGGGCTGTTCGAGGACGACGTCGGAAATCGTCGGCGCGCCGGTCAGCAGCGAAAACCAGCCCAGGGAGAAGGTGAGCTCCTGCGCGCGGATCAGCGGTGTCGCCGCGAATCGTGGATCGTCGGCCACGCGCAGGTCCGTTACCGTGATGCCCAGGCTTCCCAGGCGTCGGAACAACCTCAGCCGGACGGAGTCGAACGCCACGGCACGGCCGACGGCGGTCTCGATCTCCCGGCGTATGGATTCCTTGCGGTTTTCCAGGAAGGCTTCCAGCCCCACCACCGCGGCTACTCCCAGCACCGCCGCGAGGGACAGGAAGACCAGCAGTCTGGATGCCTTGTTTCTCATGCGACGCAGCATCCCGGCCTTGCCGCGGGAAGACCCCCTCCGTCGTCCCGGCGGCCCGACCTTGAATCGATTATTCCCAATACGACGATCGAGTCGCTTTCCCCTTAATTTCTATGGGGTATTTTCGTCCGCCGGTCAAGCGTCCGCGCGCTCCACGATGGTGGCGATGCCCTGGCCCACGCCGATGCACATGGTGGCCATGCCGTAGCGGCTGCCGCGCCGTTTCATCTCGTGGATCAACGTGGTCATGATGCGCGCGCCGCTGCAGCCCAGCGGGTGGCCGAGGGCGATGGCGCCGCCGTTGACGTTGACCTTGTCCGGGTCGAGGCCGAGCTCCTGGATGCACGCCAGGGACTGCGACGCGAAGGCCTCGTTCAACTCCACCAGGTCCAACTGGTCCGCGGTCAGGCCCGCGCGCTTGAGCGCCTTGCGGCTGGCCGGAATCGGCCCGATGCCCATGAAGGCCGGGTCCACTCCCGCCACCGCCGACGCCACGATGCGCACCACCGGCCTGAGCTTGAGCGCCTCCGCCCGCTCGCGCGACGTTACCAGCAGCGCCGCGGCGCCGTCGGACAGCGGCGACGAGTTCCCCGCGGTCACGGTGCCGTTCCTGGCGAAGGCCGGGCGCAGGGCGGCGAGCTGCTCCAGGCTGGTGTCCGGTCGCGGCCCCTCGTCGCGGCCGTGCACCACGGGGTCGCCGCGCCGTTGCGGTACCGGCACCGGAATCAACTCGTCGGCGAGCCTCCCGCCCTCCTGGGCCGCTACCGCGTTGCGATGGCTCTTGAGCCCGAACGCGTCCTGCTGCTCGCGGCCCACCGCGTATTTCTCGGCCACGTTCTCGGCGGTCTCGCCCAGGCTGATGAGCGGGTACATCTCCCCCATGCGCGGGTTCGGAAAGCGCCATCCGAGCACGCTGTCGTAGACCGTGACCTCGCCGCGCGCGAACGGGACCGCGCCCTTGGGCATCACCAGCGGCGCGCGGGTCATCATCTCCACGCCGCCGGCCACGAACAGGTCGCCTTCCTCGGCCCCCACCGCGCGCGCGGCCTGGTTGACCGCCTCCAGCCCCGAGCCGCACAGGCGGTTCACGGTGGCGCCGGGAACCGAGTCGGGAATGCCCGCCAGGAGCGAGGCGTTGCGCGCCACGTTGCGGCAGTCCTCGCCGGCCTGGTTCGTGCACCCGAGGATCACGTCCTCGATGGTCGTCCGGTCGATGCCGTTGCGGGCGATGAGCTTGTCGATGACGTGCGCCGCGAGATCATCCGGCCGGACGTCCTTGAGGATGCCGCCGTAGCGCCCCATGGGGGTGCGCGCGGCGTCGATGATGACGGCTTCTGGCATGGTGTCCCTTCCCGGGGCGGAGGCTGGATCCTCCGCCTTGCAATGTCAAACTCCGGTCTCTCCGTGGCGGTAGAACCCCCGGCCCGCGCATTCGCCGAGGCGGCCGGACGCCACCATCTTCCGCAACAGCGGCGCCGGACGGTAGCGGTCGTCGCCGGTCTCTTCCAGGAGCCCTTCGAGGACCGCCAGCACTTCGTCGAGGCCGATCTCGTCGGCCCAGCGCAGCGGCCCCTGGGGATAGTTGGTGCCCAGCCGGAGGGCGATGTCGATCTCCTCGGCGCTGGCGACCCCCTCGTCCAGGCTGCGCGCGGCCTCGTTGATGATCAGGCTCAGGATGCGCGGGAACACGAGGCCGGGCGCGTCCTTGACGACGGCGCTCTCCTTGCCCAGGCCTTCCACCAGGGTGCCGGCCGCCGCCATGGCGTCGTCGCCGGTGTCGAGCCCGCGCGCCAGCTCGATGACGTTGCGGCGCGCCAGCGGGTGGAAGGTGGCGAATCCGACGATCCGTTCCGGCCGGCGGCTCCAGGAGGCTAGCGTCGTGGTCGACCAACGGAGGCAGGAGCTGAGCACGAGCGCGGCGCCCGGCGCGGCGGCGTCGATCTCTTCCACCAGCCGCCGCTTCTCTTCGCTCCCGTGGGCGAGGGTGTCGACGACGACCTCGGTCGCCGGGTCGACCTCGTCCGGGCGCGCGCACCGCGCCGCGTTCAGGCCGTTGTCCCGCGCGAGCCCGTGCAGGTCCTCCGCCAACCGGTTGCCGCCCAGGATCGCGACGCTACTCATAGTTGTAAAAGCCTTTGCCGGTCTTGCGCCCCAGGTGACCCGCCAGATACAGCTTTTGCTGCAGCGGGCTGGGGCGGAAGCGCGGGTCCTCGAAAAACGCGTGGTAAAGAGTCTCGGTGGCGGTGAAGTTGATGTCGATGCCGATGAGGTCCTGCAACTCGAACGGTCCCATGCGGAAGCCGCCGGATTCCCGCATGATCCGGTCCACCGTCGCCACGTCGGTGCCGCCGTCGCTCAGGATGCGCAGCGCCTCGTTGTAGAAGGGGCGCGCGATGCGGTTCACGATGAACCCGGGGGTGTCCTGGGCGCGTACCGGGGTCTTGCCGAAGCGGCGGGTGATGTCCATGGCCTTGGCCACGGCGGCGTCGCTGGTGAGCTCCCCCTGCACCACTTCCACCAGCGCCATGAGGGGTGCCGGGTTGAAGAAGTGCATGCCCAGCACTCGCGTGGCGTCCTTCACCGCGCCGCCGATGGCGGTCACCGACAGCGACGACGTGTTGGTGGCCATCAGGGTCTCGGGCGCGCACGCGGCGTCGAGCTTCTGGAACAGCTCGCGCTTGACCGGGAGGTTCTCGGTGGCGGCCTCGATGACCAGGACGGCGTCGGACAGATCCTCCAGCGCGAGCGAGCCCTGGAGGCGTCCGAGGATGCGCGCTTCCTCCTGCGCGTCGATGTTGCCCTTCTCGCGGCTGCGCCCGATGAAGCCCCGGATGCGCCCGAGGCCGCGGTCGAGGAAGTCCTGGGCGACGTCGTACACCACGCACTCGAACCCGCCCTGGACCGCCACCTGGGCGATGCCCGCGCCCATGGTGCCGGCGCCGATGACCCCGATCTTGTTCTCGTTCGCCATGTTCGAAATCCGCCCTGATCGTCCTGGGCCTTACTCGCCCTTGAACACCGGCGCCCGTTTCTCCATGAAGGCCCGTACGCCCTCGTCGTAGTCGGCGGTACGCCCGGCGATCTCCTGGGTGCAGGCCTCGTACTCGAGCTGCGCCTCCAACTCGGCGTACATGGAGCGGTTGAGGGTGCGCTTGATCAGGCCGGCGCTGCGCGGCGCGCGGGCCAGGCGCTCGGCCATGGCGCGGGCCTCCGCCGCCAGCTCCGCCACCGGCACCACCTTGGCCACGAGCCCGTAGCGCAGCGCGTCCTGGGCCTCCAGCGGCTCTCCCAGAAGGAACAGCTCGGTGGCCTTGCCGAGGCCGATGAGCCGCGGCATGAAGTAGCTGCCGCCGCAGTCGGGGCCCAGACCCACGCGCACGAACGCCTCGATGAAGCGTGCGTTGTCCGAGGCGATGCGCAGGTCGCACGCCAGCGTGAGGTTGCAGCCCGCCCCCGCGGCCACGCCGTTGACGGCGCAGAGCACGATCTTCTCGGTCCTGCGGATGGCCAGGATGATGGGATTGTAGCGCTCCCTCAGCGACTCGCCCAAGGAGCCCTTCCTGTCCGGCGAACGCTCCTTCAGGTCCTGGCCGGCGCAGAAGGCGCGCTCGCCGGCGCCTGTGAGGAGGAAGCAGCGCACCGCCTTGTCGCGGTTGCCGTCCTTGAGCGCGTCCAGCAGCTCGCGGTTCATCTGCGGGGTGAAGGCGTTGAGCGCCTGGGGGCGGTTCAGCGTGATGGTGGCGACCCCGTCCCGCTTGTCGTAGAGGATCGTCTCGTAGCTCATTTTCCCTTGAACTCGGGTTTGCGCTTGTCGAGGAACGCACTCATGCCTTCGCGACGGTCCTCGGATGCGAACAGCGTGTAGAAGGACTTGCGTTCGAAGGCGAGTCCTTCGTCCAGGGGCGTGTTGGCGGCCTTGAGAATGGCTTCCTTGGCGAAGCGGATGGCGATGGGCGGCTTGCGCGCGATGGTATGGGCCATGGCCTTGGCCTCGTCCAGCAGCACCTCCACCGGCACCACCTTGTTCACCAGCCCGCAGCGCTCGGCCTCGGCCGCGTTCATGAACCGCCCCGTGAGCACCAGTTCCATGGCCTTGTGCTTGCCCACCAGGTGGGTGAGCCGCTGAGTGCCTCCGGAGCCCGGGATGACGCCGAGGTTGACCTCGGGCTGGCCGAAGACGGCGGACTCGGACGCGATGATGATGTCGCAGCTCATTGCCAGTTCGCAGCCGCCGCCCAGGGCGAAGCCGCTCACCGCGGCGATGACCGGCTTGGCGAGGTGGTTCAGGCGGTCGCGCAGCACCAGCCGGTCGTGCGCCGTACCGGCAAACGGGGTGGCTTCCACCATCTCGTTGATGTCGGCGCCGGCGGCGAATACGCGTTCGCCCCCGGTGATGATGAACACACGAACGGAGTCGTCGCGGTCGAGTTCCTCGAAGGCCGTGCACAGGTCCTTGCACAGTCCGTGGGAGAGAGCGTTGAGTTGTTTCGGGCGGTTGAGCGTGGCCACGGCCACGGGGCCGTCACGGTCCAGGATGATGTTGTCGAAGGTCATGCTACGGGGCAGCTATACACCATAGGTCGGGTGGTTTCAACGCGAGTCCGGGGCGGTAGCGCCAGTGATTTCATTGACTTGGATATCCCGATCTGACAAGATCGGTGCTCATGCCGAACGGTCCTGAATCACGCACCGCCCACCACGACGAGAAGCTGCAGGAGATCCTCAAGACGGCTGCGGCGATCTTCGCGGAGAAGGGCTTCGACGGGACCTCGATCCGCGACATCAGCCGAGCCACGGGGATGAGTCTGGCGGGTCTGTACTATTATTTCCGTACCAAGGAAGAATTGCTGTGTCTGATCCAGGAGCGTTGCCTGGTGACGTTGCTGGATAATGCGGGGCGGATTCAGACCACGGAGAAGAGCCCGCGCGAGAAGGTCGCCTTGTTCGTCCACAACCATCTCGGTTTCTTTCTGCACAACATGAACGAGATGAAGGTGATGTCCAGGGAGGACACGGCGCTGACGGCGGACTACGAGAAGCGCATTCTCGAGTTGAAGCGGCGCTACGTGAAGGCCTTGGTGGACCTGGTGGAGGAGCTGCGAAGAAGCGAAGGCGCGCACAAGCTCAACGTGCGCGTGGCGGCGCTGGCGCTCTTCGGCATGATGAACTGGATCTACACTTGGTACAATCCCAGCCGGGACCCCTCGCTCGAGGGGCTCATCGAACAGGTCCTGCGAATCTTCTTCTTCGGCGTGCTCCACGGGGAGGTCGAGGACGAGGGAGCGGAGGACCATCTGCGCCGGTCTTTCCTGCCGGACGACAAGAGCTTCGTGCTGTGGCCCGAGTCGTGAGCCGCTGAGCCGCGGCCGCGCTGGGTAGGCGACGTCCACCCGAAACGTCATTCCCGCGAAAGCTTGCCCTCGACCCCGATCGGGGGCGGGAATCCAGGGGTGGCGGGCCAAGGCGTGTCACGCGGCGGCGCTCGAACGCTGGCTCACGCGCTGGTACCAGGCGGCGGCGTGGCGGCATTCGGCGGGCAGGCTCATCTTGATCCAGCCGGCGAAGTCCACGGCCACCTGTGCGGTGATGTCGGCGATGGTGTAGCGCTCGCCCGCCACGAAAGGGCTGTGGGCGAGTTGCGTGTCCAGGGCGGCGAAGAAGCGCTCGACGCGGGCGCGGCCACGTGACACCAGTTCCGGGATCTGCTCGGCGCCTTCCGGGCCGGTGAGGGCGCGGCCCTTCAATCCTCTGGCCTGGTTGCGGAACGCTTCGGTGACGGCGAGGAAGCCGTCGATCTCGAAGCGGTGCTCCCACATGGCCACCCGCGCGCGGTCGCTCGCGTCCAGGCCCATGAGCGGCGGCTCGGGGTGGGTCTCCTCCAGGTAACGGCAGACGGCGACGGCTTCGCTCAAGGTGGTGCCGTCGTCGAGTTCCAGCACCGGGACGGTGCACCAGGGGTTCAGCTCCCGGAACGACTCGGTGAGGTGTTCGCCGTTGCGCAGGTCGATCTGGACGGTGGGGATGTCCAGGCCTTTCTCGGCGATGAAGATGCGCACGCGGCGCGGGCTCGGAGCGGTGCTGCAGTCGTAGAATTTCATGGGAGGGTTATACCGGACTTCGTGCCGGAATGCCGTACCGCCGGAGCGTGTTTTCGAGCGTCGGGCGGCCGAGCCGGAGGCGGCCGTCGTTCAGAAGGTACGAGAACAGATAGCCGGCGCCGAGCATCAGGATGCCGATCAGGAAGCAGTACATGACGGCCCGGTCGGGGTGCGAGTCCTTCAGGTATCCCACGTAGAGCGGGCCGAAGATGCCCGCGGCGGCCCAGGCGGTGAGGATGACACCGTATATCTTCGCCATCTTCTCGGTGCCGAAAACGTCCAGGATGTAGGGCGGCATGGTGGCGAAGCCGCCGCCGAAACAGAGCAGCACGTAGCACACCAGTACCGAGAACACCCACGGGTTTTCCTCGGTCATGAGCACGCCGAAGACGACCATCTGGCTGGCCAGGAGGATGCGGAAGACCTTGACGCGGCCAATGCGGTCGGACAGGAGGCCCCAGAACAGCCGGCCCACTCCGTTGCATACGGAGCTGGCGGCGATGAGCGTGGCGCCGTACTCCGCCAGCGCCGCGGGCTCGACGGTGGGGTCCGCAAGTCCCCAAACCTCCTGCAAGAGCTCCGACTGGAAGCTGATGACCGAGATGCCGGCGGCGATGTTGAAGAAGAACACGGTCCACATGATGATGAACTGGCTGGAGCTCAGGTAGGGCAGGGTGGACTCGGGCTCGTCCAGGTCCAGGCGCTGCGGGACGGACGCGCCCGGGGTCTTGGACGGGGCCACGGGGTCGCTCAGGGCCAGGCTGCACGGCAGCAGAATGCCGGCGAAGATGATGCCGAGCCACAGGAAGACCAGGGCCAGGTCGCCCTCGGTGCGCACCACCAGGAACGGCGCCAGCCCCTTGCTCAGGAGCAGCGCGCCGATGCCGAATCCCATCACCACGATGCCCGTGACCAAGCCCTTCTTGTCCGGGAACCACTTGGCCACCGTGGCCACCGGGGTCACGTAGCCCAGGCCGATGCCGGCGCCGCCGATGACGCCGTAGCCGAGATAGAAGAGCGGCAGGAAGTCCAGCCACAGCGCCGCGCTGGCGATCACGTACCCGACCGAGAACATGGCACTGCCGGTGAGCGCCAGCCGCCGGGGTCCCAGCCGTCCCAGCGCGGAGCCGGCCCAGGCCGCGGACGTTCCCAGGGAGAAGATGGCGATGCTGAAGGCCCAGGCGGTCTCGGTGTGCGTCCAGCCGGCCTGGCGCACCAGCATGGTCTGGAAGAAGCTCCAGGCGTAGACTGTCCCGAAGCATATCTGCAGCATGGTGCAGAAGAACGCGATGGCGGCCCTGGGCATACGCACCCCGCTAACCTCCCGTCTCGCGGTTATCCGGTGCCGTCCGCCGCCGGGGGCGGCTCGTCCGACCGGGTCCGGCGTTGCGCTATGTGCAAGAGCAGGCGCGCCAGTTCCCCGGCCTCGTCGTCCCGCGCGAGAATCTGTTGGTCTTCGGTGCCCTCGGCGTCGTCCTCCTTGGCCAGCTTGACGGCCAAGGCCAAAAGGTCACCCAGCGGCCTGGCGGCCAGGTTGACGAACCATATGGATCCCAGGACCCCGACCACCAGCAGGATGGAAATGAGATACACCTGCTGGCCGATGGCCCGTTGGATCTTGAGGCCGATGACGTCGAGGTCCATGCCCACGTGCACGGTGCCCGCGAAGCCTGCCAGGATCGGGCTGCCGACCTCCACGAACTCGCCCATCCCCGGCAACTGCCTGTTCACGGCCTGGGTCTCGCTCGGGTCGCTGTTGAGGATGGCCTCGGGAATGCCCGGAACGAAGGTGTGGGCCAGGAACTCGCCCGTGTCGCTGGTGATGTAGACGTAGCGGATGCCCTGGATCTCCACGAACTGGTCGATGAGCGACTGGAGCGTGGCCAGGTTGCGGTTGAGCAGGATGTCGACGCTGGCGTCGGCGATGGTCTTGGCGATGTTCCGGCTGTTGCCTTCGTACTCGGTCGAAAGGTGAGTCTGGACCGTGTAGATGGTCAGCGCCGAAGTGGACAGCACGACCAGGCCGAGGAGCCCGAAGATGCCGAACTGTGTCTTCTGGAACAGTTTTCTGATCTTCATGATCACCCGAACTTGGCTTTCCAGTCGTCCAGGGTCACGAACCGCCCGTCCTCGACGACCGTGTAGTAGACCTTCTGCAAACCCTGCCTGCGCTCCGGCCCGAAGGACACAGCCTCGCCGATGCCCAGGTCGTAGTCGCGCACCGAGAAAACGGCCTCCTCCAAGCCGCTTCTGTCCGGCCGGCCCTTGAGGCGGCGCAGTATCTCCACCAACAGCTTGGCGTCCAGGTACCCTTCCAGGCTCACGAAGCTGTTGGGAAACGGCGTATACGCCTCCTTTACCAACTCCTTCGGCACCTGGGGGTCGTAGCGCGCCATCAACTCGCGATATTCCTTGACCGCCGGTATGGAGGTGTCCTCGTAGCTGGGCACCACCTGCGAGTTCACCAGGTAGCGCGTGTATCCATCGGGGTCGTCCTGACCCTCGGACAGCAGGTTGAGCAGGTTTTCGCTGCCGACGAACGACAGGTTGGCGATGGGGACCCGGAGGCCCAGGTCCACGGCGTCGCGCGCAAAGGCGGCGCACGCGGCGTACGCGCCCACGCAGATCACCGCCTCGGGAGAGGCTTTCTTGAGGATCTCCACCTGCGCGCGCATGCTGCCGGTGAACCGCGTGCCCCGGCGGTAGGTGGCCTCGCCGGCGATCTCGTAGCCGTGCCTGGCCATGGCTGCCCGTACTCCCGCCCAGCCGCTGCGGCCGTAGGCGTCGGCCTGGTAGAACATGGCGATGCGTTGCCGGCCGATGCGCACGAAGTTGTCCACGAGGCCGGCGGTCTCCTGGCGGTAGGAGGCCCGCAGGTTGAAGGCGAAGTCGCCGTAGGGCGGCTCCCGCTGAGGCTGGGCGCCGGTGAAGGGGAAGAACAGATAGACGCGCTGGGCCTGGAACTTCTTCAGCATCGGCAGAACGCGGGTAACGGTGGGCGTGCCCACGTAGCCGAAGAGCAGGAAGACCTGGTCCTCCAGCATGAGCTTCACGGTGTTCTCGACGCAGGGATCCGGCTGGTAGCCGTCGTCGTAGAGCTTCAGCGCGATCTTGCGGCCGTTGACGCCGCCGTTCTTGTTGACCTCGTTGAAATAGGACTTGGCGCCGCGATAGAGCTCGGTACCCAAGCCGCGGGAGGGCCCGGAAAAGGCGGCGGACACTCCCAGCACGATCTCGCCGTCGGGTCCGATGCCTCGCAGCGCGGCCGCGCGGGCGCCCGTGTTCAGGGAGTGGAGCCAGGGAGGCGCCAGCATCGCCGCGAGCCCGGCGCGGACGAACGTTCTGCGCGTCAGGCCCGCGCGCGTGGCCGGAGTGGTCTGGCCGTTTCTACCGGTAGGACTCTGCGTATCCACAAGCGGCCTCGCTTTCCTGAAGTTCGATGCGATGGGAATCCGCAGTTTCGTATTGAGAACAGTCTCTCCGCAGGTTAACGGCTCTGGCTTGTTGAATCAATGGTCCTGGAAAGATCGCAACAGCTCCAGGGTCTCTCGGTCTTCCTTCAGGTCCTTGCCCTTCGGGGTCTCCAGGCACATGGGCAGGCCGAAGAAGCGCTTGTCGTTCATCAGCAGGCGGAACGGCTCCACGTCCAGGTGTCCCTTGCCGATGATCTCGTGGCGGTCCACCCGGCAGTCGAGCTCCTTCTTGGAGTCGTTCAGGTGGAAGGCGGCGAGCAGCTTGACGCCGATGACCTCGTCGAACTCCGTGAAAGTGCGCTCGTAGCCTTCGCGGGCGCGGATGTCGTATCCGGCGGCGAAGGCGTGCTGGGTATCGAAACAAACCCGGAGCCGGTCGCTCTCCTTGGCGCTGTCGATGATGTTGCGGATGTGCTCGAAGCGGTAGCCCAGGTTGCTGCCCTGTCCGGCGGTGATCTCCAGGGCGACGCGCACTTTGAAACCCTTGCAGCGCCGGTGGATCGCGTCCAGCGAACGCGCGATGGTGCGCAGACCGGCGCGCTCGCCGGCGCCCGTGTGGGCGCCCGGGTGGGCGATGAGACAGGGAATCTCCAGCGCCTCGCACCGCTCCATCTCGTCCACGAAGGCCGCCACGGACTTCTGCCGCAGCTCCCGGTCGGGCGCGCCGAGGTTCAGCAGGTAGGAGTCATGCGCCACCACCGTGTGGACCCCGCTGGCCTTCTGAGTGTCCTTGAAGGTGCGCACGTCCTCCTCGGTCAAAGGCTTCGCGGCCCACTGCCGCGAGGACTTGGTGAAGATCTGGACGGCCTCGCAGCCCAGGCTGTCGCCCGCGTGGAGCGCGTTGTACACCCCGCCGGCGATGGACATGTGGGCTCCCAGAAGGGGCCGGTCCTTGGGGGGCTTCTTGGGCGGGGTGGCGGCCATGATTTTGGAGTTGTACCACAAGCATGCCGTCCACTTCATCCTCGGAGGAATGGGCGCCAACGCGTCGTGGCCGGCCCCGGACAGGCGCGTGCCGGAATTTGCCACGCGCGGCGCTTTGCAGTATTTCAACACATCGACCAACAAGGAGGTCCGTCATGGCCAACTGGCTTCTCAAGACCGAGCCCAACGTCTACTCCTTCGCCGACCTGCAGCGGGACAAGAGCACCATCTGGGACGGCATCAAGAACAACCTCGCCTTGAAGCACCTCGCCACCGTGAAGAAGGGCGACCGGTGCATCATCTACCACACCGGCGGCCTGCGGGTATGCGTCGGCCTCGGCACCGCCACCACCGGCGCCTATCCCGACCCCGAGAAGGACGACCCCAAGCTCCTGGTGTTCGACATCAAGGTGGGCAAGGCGCTGAAGCGCGAGGTGTCGCTGGCCGAGATGAAGCTCAACCCCCAGCTCGAAGGCTTCGACCTGTTCCGCCTGGGGCGGCTGTCCTTCGTGCCGGTGAGCGACGCCCACTACGACGTCGTCATGGAGATGGCCAAGGGTTGAGGGCCGGGCAAGAGCGCGGCTCCGAGGCTCCGAGCGACAACAGGAGGGAACCCATGAAGAAGGCAGACTTCCGGCAGTTCTACCGCGACGCCCACGCCGTCGACAGCCTCAGCGAGCGCGAGAAGATCTTCCTCGGCCTCGCCGTGGCCATGACCCGCAACTGCGATCCCTGAGTGGACCGCCGCCTTGCGGACGCAAGGAAAGCAGACATCCCCGAGGAACACCTGGACGCCGCCGTGGACGTCATCGCCGCCGTGGACGCCGGCATTCTGGAGTCGCTGAACCAGCGCATCAAGCAGCGGCACAAGGAGCGGGAATAAGCCGTTCCGCGGACCGCTGCGTGCTTGAAACCCGCCGTCCGAGGTGGTAAACGTCAGGGTCCCACAGTGGTCGCATAGCTCAGTCGGCTAGAGCGCTTGCCTCACATGCAAGAGGTCGCAGGTTCGAGTCCTGCTGCGACCACCATCCAAGAGAACTCTGGCTCACCTGCCAAGTGTAGGACGAGCATTCGAAGCCGCTCTCAAGCGTGGGAGCGGCTTCAGTAGTTTTCGGCGACTCTATACCGTGAAGTGGCGACGGTTTGGCGTGTTTGGCATGAGGCTTGAACACACCGTGAGCTCGCCTTGCAGGCAGCAGAAGAAGGTGTCAGCCTGAACAGGTTGGTCAACGCGAGGCTGGCGGGATTCTGAGTATGGCGAGGAGGACACGGCATGAGTAGCGACTTGAAGATGTTTCTTTTGACGGCGGACGATCTGGTGCGTTGCCATTGGGACGGCCGTTCCCCTCGGGTGGAGGTGTTGGACCGGGTGTTGGAGGGAGAGGTGCTGCGCGAGGTGACGCGGGACGCGGGGGACCCGAACCGGCTCTACGCGGCGACGAGCACGGAGATGCACGTGAGCGAGGACGGCGGTGAGAGCTGGAAGTGGATTCCCTCCGGCGGCCTGGACTACCGGGACATCTGGACGATGCGGGCGCATCCGACCCGGGCCGGCGAGCTCTACGTGGGCACGCTGCCGGCGGCGGTGTACGTGAGCGAGGACGGCGGGCGCTCGTTCCGTGAGCTGACGGCGTTCCGCAGGATCGAGGACTACGCCCGCTGGACCTTTCCGCCGCCGCCCCATACGCCGCACATCCGCTGCATCGTGCTGGACGGCCGGGTGCCGGACGAGATCATCGTGGGGGTCGAGGAAGGGGGCGTGGTGCGGAGCCGTGACCGGGGCGAGACCTGGGAGGACATCAGCGGACCGTCGAGCACTGCCGCATACCCCGAGCACAACGACCCGGCGGGCGTGTTGCCGTACCAGATGGGCGCCCACGAGGACGGGCGCGTCTATCGCGACGTGCACTGGCTCATGCGCGATCCCGCGAGCCTTGAGACGTTGTACGCCACCACCGGAATCGGCACGTACCGCACCGACGACGGCGGCGCGTCCTGGCGCAAGCTGGAATACGACATGGGACGTTCCTACGCCATTCCCTTCGACATCCATCCCGGCGTGCCGGAGCGCATCTTTCTGGGCGCGGCCGAGAACGGCCCCACTTCCTGGAAGGGCCACCGCACGGTCCGCCCGGGCCCGTACAACACCATCCGCTTCAGCCGCGACACCTCCGAGGAGCTGGGCGGCGCCAAGGCCGCCATCCTGCGCAGCGACGACCGCGGTGCGACGTGGCGCAAGCTCACGGGCGGCCTGCCCGAGGGGCATGTGCACATGACGAGCTGCGTGGCGGTGCATCCCGGTGCCCCCGACACCGTGGTCATCGGCTACACCGACGGTTCGGTGTACGCCAGCCACGATGCCGGCGAGGCTTGGGAGAGGCTGGAGTTGCCGGAGACCCGGCTCTACGGGGTGCGGCTGCTGGCCGATTCCTGATCCGGTCCGCGGCGTGCCGGAGCGGTCTTCCCGCCCGGCACGCTGCATTCCCTGCCGGATGTCCTGTCCGGTTCCAAGCAGAAATCAACTTGAACAGAGCGTGTGCGTCACGGTGATGCGCTCGCCGCGGTAGAACTCGCTCAGGAAATCGTCCGGGTCGGCGTAGCGCCGGTTGGGTACCAGCCGCGCGGGGAAGCTGAACACCAGCGGGTCCACCGCGAACGGGTAGGGGTCGAGGACGGCGCGGTGCTCGGCCACGGTATCGATGTGGATGTGCACGGGAGGCTCTCCCTTTCGGGTGGGCACGTCCACGTCGTTGAGCGTGTCGCTGGGACCGAGTTTCCGCTCCTTGCTGTTCAGGGGATAGCGGTTGCACACGTACTGCGCGAGCTGGTCGAACACCTCGATGTAATCGTAGTTGGTCCAGATCCGCTCCTCGGAGGCGTAGTCCGCGAACTCTTCGGACTGGGCCAGTTCGGCGGCCAGGCGTTTCCTCAGCTCTTCCTGATGGTCCACGTACGCGCGCACCCGCGGGTCGGCGGTACGATCGGGCGGATGGGTGTACTTGCCGTAGCCGGCGTTCATCAGCGCCACCCCGTGCATGGCGATCAGCATGGCCGCGTAGGGATCCCGCTGGACCACGTCGTTCACCACGTTCGTGTAGAAGTCCAGTCGCAACTGGCCGAGGAACTTGAAGCTGCCGTCATGGTAGTCCATGGGGAAGTTCTTGTCGTTCAAAGTGGCCGGCTTCATCTCCCATTCCCACCAGCCGTGGTCGTGCTCCTGGGCCGCCAACACGACGGATGCATACGGCTCCGGCCGGTCGAACGCCTCGTTGCCCCAGTGCGCGGCGAAGAAACCCGCTACCCGCGAATGGTCGAACTGCAACGCGAGCATCAACTGCGAATCGTTGTAAGGGTTGACCATCATGGTGAGTTTTCTCCTTCGCTCCGACCGGGCGTACCCTCCAGGCGCGCGCGGGCCGCACCCGCAGGGCGCTACTTCTTGCCCTTGAGCACGTCCAGCATGGGCTGCCGGTACTTGCTGTACAGGTCCACGAACACCTTCATGTCGCCGGCTGCCGCGGCGGCGTTCCCCGGCACCAGGGGGATGCCGAACGAGGCCGCCCAGTCCTTGTACGCCTTGCTTTCCATGGTCTTCAACAGCAGGCTCTCCCACTTCTTGTGGAGGTCCTTGGACATTCCCGGAGGCCCGACCATGGCGCGGAACACCTTGACAATGAGGTTCTTGTAGCCCAGTTCGATGGCCGTGGGCGTATCCGGGGCGTTCTTGGCGCGACTTTCGCCGAGGTTGACGATGGGCACGATTTCACCCGAGCGGATATACGGCAGCGTCGAGGGGTGGTCTATGGGCTGCGTGAACACGTCGAAGTCACCCCGAAGCAGGCCCGGCAGCGTCTCGCCGGTGCCGCCATAGCCGGCCACCACGTCGAACGGGATCTTCAGCTCATTGGCGGCGAGAAACGCGTGCACCCAGCGCGCGATGCCGATGCCCTCCACCCCCCAGGTCACCCGCTTGGCCTTCTGAAGATCCTTGACGGTGCGGTAAGGCGATTCGCGACGAACCAGCAACGCCTCCGCCTCCTGGGAACTCACCACCGCGAGCCAGGTGAACTTGTCGATGTCATAACCGACGTTGCTGCGGATCATCTGGGTTCCCAACATGCCGTCGGCGTAGATGTGTCCGACGGTGTAGCCATCGGGCTTGGCGCGGTACATGGCCACGGTGCCGGTGATGCCGCCGGCGCCGACGACGTTCTTGACGATGATGTCCACGTCCTTCGGGATAAAGGGCTTCATGTAACGCCCCAGGGCCCTGGCAATGGCATCGAACCCGCCTCCCGGTGAAGCGTGCACGAGAATCGTGATGTCACGGTTGGGAAACTCGGCTTGAACGGTGCCGGCGAATGTCATGAGGCCGAAAACGGCGAACAAGGTGGCGAATGTCCTCTTCATGTTACCCTCCTGTGGTAAGGTTCGGAGCGGAACCGCCGCATTATAGGGTCGGGCCGAAGGCGGTGTCAACGACGAAAAAATTCGGGCTGGAGTGCGAGGTCGACGCGTCGGACCCGTTGACACGTGCGGTTCCGATGCTTACCTTTCGTTCGCAACGAGGAGCTCCATGACAGTTCGATAAGAACGTTACAGGGAAGGAGATACGAACCATGTTGGGTTATGAAGTGACGAGGTGGAACCCGCTTCTGCACAATGGACATCGGGACTTCGATGCCATGTTCGACCGGTTCCTGGGACGCCGCGAGTTGAGTGGCGGTTGGATGCCTCCGATGGACGCATTCACGCGTGACGATCACTACGTGATCCGGATCGACATGCCTGGAGTGGATCCGAAGGACCTGGACATCCAGGTGGAAGGCAGGGTCCTGTCCATCAAGGGAGAGCGCAAGGGCGAGGAGCAGGGGCATTACCTGCGGGAGACGTTCCGCGGCAAGTTCGAGCGTACCGTGAGGCTGCCCGAGGGGCTCGCCACCGACAAGCTGGAAGCCCGCTACCAGAACGGCGTGATCGAGATTTCGGTGCCGCTGCCCGACCAGGCGGTGGGACGCAGGGTGCCGATCCGGATCGAGGTGGCCGAGCCCAAGGCCGTCGAGTCCAACGCCGGGTAACAGAACGGCTGGCGGGTTTCAGCCCATCGATCCAAAGGGGCCTCTCGAACCGGGAGGCCCCTTTTTTCGCCCCTCTTCACACCTCGACGATAGGCTGCCCGATGATCCACAGGCTGAAGATGGTGTAGCCGACCATCAGGGCCAGCATGGGGATTTGCGCCGCCACGGTAGTCCCTCCGCCGGATGCGCGGCGCGCCGCCCGATGGGCCAGCCACACGGCGATGACGTGGCCGGCCACGATGACGAAGAGCGAGAACAGCCAGAGGAAGCGCGCGTCCACCACGGTGGGGTCCGGCGTCACGCCCGCGGTGCCGAAGAGGTCCCAGCCCACGCCGAACGGGTCGGAGATGTGCCCGTAGAGAAGCTGGCCCTCGACGATCAACAGCAGCAGGTAGTGCGCCAGGTGGTAGGCGATGGCGATGGGCACGAGCGTGAGGACATACTCGGAGGCCACCTCCATGGCGCCTCGGTGAGTTCCTCGCCGCAAGCCCTCAAGGCGCGCCATGAGCCCGCAGGTCCCCAGGAACAGCGCCACGAAACAGGCCGGCGCCAGCAGGAGCCCGCTGGTGAACACCAAGGTGCGCGCGCCGGTGTTTCCCAGGAACTGGGTCCAACCGATGTCGTACAAGGCATGCGACGACGCGGCGTAGAGCGCCGCCCACACGGGCGTGTGCAGAAAGCCGTCGAAGCTCACGGTGGCGAGCAGCGTCACCACCAGCACCACCATGGAAACCGGCACCTTCCCGCCCTCCGCCAGTCCGGATCCGTAGTGCCGTAGCACCAGCGCTCCTTCGGGCGTGCGGGCGAGTGGAGCGAAACGGCCGAACAGTCCGAAGATGATGGAGAAGGGCTCGCCGCACCTGAGCCACGGTTCGACGCCGTAGCATGTCATGGCGGCCCAGGTGAGCGCGCTGTAGGCCAGGATGAGGACGGCGAGGCGCGCGGGCGCGGTGTTGTTCGGCCAGACCAGTTCGGCCCAGGCAAAGCACAGGTACAGGAAAACCGCCGGCCACACGCCCATCCACGAAGGCAGCGGCCGCACCGCGCGCCCGCGCAGCCCCTCGGGCAGCAGCGCCGGCACCGCGGCCCAGGGGTTCAGGGCGGGCCAGACATTGCCGGCCAGGGCGCACACGACGCCCAGTCCCGGGATGACGGCGCCGGTTTTCAACCGCCGCCACTCAACGACAGCGCATGTCGGTCCGCACCACCTGGTGATGGATGGTGCCGCTGCTGCCGCCCCGCCGGATGCCGCCGCCGGGCAGGTGAATCCAGCCGTTCAGGTAAACCAGGCCGGTGACGCCGTGGACCGGTATGGGCATGTCCGCAAGCCGCGTCCAGGTGTCGGTCCGGGGGTCATAGACCTCGTGGTGCGGGAACACGCCGCTCGGCCCCGCCGACGGATGCTCGCCGCCGAAGGTGTGGAAGCAGCCCTCCACGGCGATGCCGTTGAGTCCGCCGCGAGCTTCGGACATGGGCCGCCGGGTGGCCCACTGGTTGGTCTTGGGGTCGTAGACCTCCAGGGCCGGGGTGATCTCGCTGCGGAAGCCTCCGCCGAAGCGTCCCCCGGCCACGTAGAGCTTCCCGTCGATGTTCGCGGCGGCGATGTGGTTGCGTTGGGTGGGCACGTCGGGCAGCGCCGTCCACTTGTCCGCCTTGGGATCGTAGACCGCGAAATCGTGGCCCCGCGGCGGGCGTCCTCCGGCGACGTAGAACTTCCCGTCGATGACGTCGTGGGCCATGGCGCTGCGCTTGGTGGGCATGGGCGCCCGCGCCGTCCACTTCCTGGTCTTGGGGTCGTAGGCGTGCACCGCGTCGGTGTAGCGGGACCGCTCGCTGCGTCCGCCGGCGTTGGTCTGCCCGCCGATGACGTAGAGGAGGCCGTCGAAGCCGATGGCCGACGCGTGGTTGATGGTGGTGGGATAGGGCGTGGTCAGTCCCCACTTGTCGGTGGCGACGTCGTACACCTGCACGGTGTCGACGCTGATCCGGGTGGAGGGGTAGCCGCCCACCACGTAGATCTTGCCGTCGACATAGGCCACCGCCATTTCCGAGTTGGGCTCGATCATCTCGCCGCGCTTGCTCCACTCGCTGGCGGGCTTCGCGTCTGCCGCCAGGGCGGGCGTGCCGGCCAACGCGAGGGCGCCGCAGAGCACCGCCAAGGTCATGTATTTCAGGTGAAGCGATCCTTGTTTCATGGTCATCGTCAAGCCTCCTGGGTTCCCTCTACTCTCATTGACAAACAAGGTCAAAACCAATAAGGCCAAACCAAAAGCCGAACCTGGAGGTGGAACCATGGGTAGCGCGACTTGTGTCGATACGGACGGACACGTTCTCGAACGGGCGGCGGACATTCGCAAGTACCTGGAAGCGCCCTGGAACGAGCGCGGGACGCCGCTTTGGCCGGGAGACCAGCCCTGGGATCCGAACCTGTTCCAGGGGTTCAAGATGTCCGTGAACTGGGAGGGGCTGGCGCCCGAGGAGCAGGTACGGCGCTGGCACACGCTCATGGACAAGCAGGACATGGAAGTGGCCATCTGCTTCCCCACGGGTTCGGGCAACATCGCCAAGAACCAGGAGGTGCCGTATCAGGTGGCCGTGACGAAGGCCGCCAACACGCACTTCGCCAAGGAGTACAACGCGCTGTCGAACCGCCTGAGCTGCGTCGGCGTCCTGCCCATGAAGGCACCCGAGGAGGCCGCCAAGGAGCTGCGCCGGGCGGTCAACGAGCTCGGCCTCAAGGGGTTCGAGATCCTGCCCACCGGGCTCCCCATCGCCCTGGGCGAGACCTACTATGACCCCATCTACAAGGCGGCCGAGGAAGAAGGCGTGGTGCTGGGCATCCACGGCACGCGCAACACGTCGCGCGAGCTGGGCGCCTCCATCCTCACCACCTTCGCCGAGGTCCACTCCTACGCCTTCACCGCCGGCATCCTGCTGCAGTTCACCAGCCTGGTGTGCCAGGGCATCACCGAGCGCTTTCCGAAGCTCAAGCTGGCCTTCCTGGAGATCGGCGCCACCTGGCTGCCGTACTACCTCGACCGCCTCGACGAGCACTGGGAGAAGCGCGGCACCCACGAGATGCCGCTGCTCAAGCAGAAGCCCAGCGACGTGGTGCGGGAGTCCAACATGTACTTCAGCCTGGAGTCCGGGGAGTCCCAGTTGGCCGCCACCGTCGACTACGTCGGCAGCGACCACTTCGTCTACGCCTCCGACATCCCGCACTGGGACAACGAGTTCCCCGGGAACCTGCACCAGCTCAGGAACCACCCGGACCTGTCGGACGAGGTGAAGGAGAAGATCCTCCGCAAGAACGCTCAGCGGCTGTTCGATCTCAACTAGCGCGGGATCTCGTGTGGCGGGGATGATGTTCCCGTAAAGGGAGCCGGCGGGGAGGGTCTTCATGGATGCCGTGCAGATGGAGGTGGTCTACCGGGCCACCGCGCAGATCGCCAAGGAGCTGGCGCTCAACATGCTCCGCACGGGCTATTCGAGCGTCATCAAGGAGAGCCAGGACTTCACCTTCACGATTTTCGACGGCCAAGGGCGCATGGTGACCCAGGGCCTTCCGCAGCCGCTTCACATCGGCGGCATCTCGGCCCAGGTGGGCGAGGTGATTCGGGTGTTCGGCGACGACATGGCGGAAGGCGACGTCTTCATCCTGAACCACCCGTACTTCGCCTGCCAGAACCACGCCACCGACGTCACCGTGGTCTCGCCGGTCTTCGACCAGGGCCGGCGCGTGGCCTTCATCGCCAACACCGCGCACAAGCCGGACCTGGGTGGGATGGTGCCAGGCACCAACTCGCCGCAAGCCACCGACGTCATCCAGGAAGGGCTGTTGCTGCCGGCGCTGCGGCTGTACCGGGCGGGCGCGCTCAACGAGGACCTCAAGACCATCGTCATGGCCAACACGCGCACGCCGGAGGTCACCTGGGGGGACATCCAGGCCCAGGCCCAGACCAACTTCTACGGCCTGCGCAAGCTGGCGGAGCTGATGCACCAGTACGGCGCGGACGATGTGACCGCCTGCTGGACCCAGTGGATGGACATCTGCGAGGCGGAGGTGCGCAAGGCCATCGAGAAAATCCCCGACGGGAACTACGGCCCGTGCGTGGACTATCTCGACGACGACGGCCTCGACCGGGAGCGCGCCTATCGCATCGCCGCCTCCCTGCGGGTGGCGGGCGACGAGATGCACTTTACGCTGGAGTCGTCGGAGCAGGCGCGCGGCCCGGTCAACCTCCGGCCCTGCGTCATCCGCAACTTCATCGACTGTCTTGCGGTGGCCGTGCTGTGCCCCGACCTGCCGGTGAACCAGGGCATCTCCCGGCCCATCCACGTCGCCTTCCCACCCGAGGGTTCGATCCTCAACCCGCGCTATCCCGCGCCGGTGAACATGTACGTCCGTCCCGCCCAGATGGTCACTTCGGTGGTGCAGATGACGCTGGCGGAGGCCCTGCCGGCGGTGGTGCCCGCGCCGGACAGCGGTGCCGGCGGCTCGGTGTCCATCTCCGGACAGGACGTCGATCGCGACCGATGGTATTCGCTCTACGACCTCAACTGCGGCGGCGGCGGCGCGCGCGCCGAAAGCGACGGCCCGGCGGTGCTCAACTCGCTGGTGATCAACGTGATGAACACCCCGGTGGAGCCGCTGGAGACGGAGTTCCCCATCCGCATCGAGCGCTACGAGCTGTTCGAGGAATCGGGCGGCGCCGGCCGCTACCGCGGTGGCCTGGGCATGGTGCGGGACTGGAAGATGCTCGGTGACGAGGCTTTCGTGAACCTGCGCAGCGACCGTTTCAAGTATTCCGCCCCCGGTCTCCACGGCGCTCGCGACGCGCTGCCGTCGTCGGCCTTCCTGAACCCGGGCACCGAGCGGGAGCAGGAGCTTCCGTCCAAGGTGGGGCGCCTGCGGCTCGGGAAGGGCGATGTCTTCCGCATCCGCTACGCGGGCGGCGGCGGACGCGGCGACCCCTTCGAGCGGGATCCCGCCAAGGTGCTGGACGACGTGCGCGACGGCTACATCAGCGCCGAGACCGCGCGCGACGCCTATGGCGTCGCGGTGAGCGGCCGGCCCCTTGAGATCGACGAGGCGGAGACGCGCCGTCTCCGGAGCGCGCCCCGTAAAGGGGACGCGGGATCGGAACGGGCGTAAGCTCCCCGTGGAACCCCAAGCTCCCGCCGCGCGAGGCTGGTTCCGGGACTTCCTCCTTACCTGCGGCGCCCGCTTCGGGCTCTTCTTCGCCATGTTCCTGATCGAGCCGGTGTTCCCCGTGTACCTCAAGAACATGGGGACGAGCCCGTTCATGATCGGTGTGGTCATGGCCGCCTTCCCCCTCGGCGCCACCCTGGTGCGGCCGCTGGTGGGAGCCTACATCGACCGCCTGGGCAGCAAGATGTTTCTCGTGGGGGGGCTGAGCATCTTCATCACCGCCGCCACGGGCTACGTCTGGACCGCCTCGGTGCTGGTGGCGCTGCTGCTGCGCACGTACCACGGCTTCGGGTGGTCGGGATGCACGACGTCCATAGGCACCTTGGTGGCGGACATCTCTCCGGATCATCTCCGCGGCACCCTCATCAGCTACTCCGGGGCGGTAAGCACCGTGGCCTACTCCATCGCGCCGGCCTTCGCCTTCTGGATAGTGGCCGGTTATGGCTTCCCGACGGTGTTTCTCAGCGGGGCGGCGGCGGCGGCGGTCGGCCTGCTGGCGGCGCTGTCGATTCCCGAGCCGGTGAAAGCCAAGGCCGTGGCCCGGCGCCTGCGCTGGTTCGAGACCTTCATCCTGCCCGCATCCCTCCTGCCCGCGGTGAGCATGGGTCTACTGGGGATCTCCCGCGGCAGCATCATCGCCTTTCTGTCGCTTTACGCCCTGGAAAAGGGAGGGGACCCGGGCATCTGGTTCGGCGTCTTCGCGGTGGCGGTGGTGGCCGGCAGGCCCATCTTCGGTCCGCTCTCCGACCGCAAGGGCCGGCCGTTCGTGATCATCCCAACCTACCTCCTGGCCCTGGTGGGCATGGTGGTGCTGGTGCTGGCGCGCACGCCCATGATGCTGCTGGTCTCCGCGGCCATCATGGGGTTCGGCTACGGCTCCACCCATGCCGCGCTCATGACCATGACCATCGACCTGGCACCGCGCGATCGGTGGGGCCTCAGCATGGCCCAGTACCACCTGTTCTACGACCTCGCCATCGGCATGGGCGGGGTGTTGGCCGGCGTCATGCTCCACTTCAACGGCAACAACTATCCCGCCATGTTCCTTGCCACCGCGGTGGTGGGGCTAGGCGGGTTCGTTCTGTTCGTGATGAAGTATCGGACGGGCGGCCACGCCACGCCGATGTAAGGGAATCCGCGGTGACGAGTCTCGCGGCTGTCCGTATTCGTCGACCCCCAGCACGCCTCCGCCAGGTTGGCTCGCCCGATAACGCTCAACGTCCCTATCCCTGCTCTCCGTGTGCCGGGCGATGCTCCTGCAGTTCTCCCTTGTGGATGTGCATCCGGCGCCGGCATTGGGCCGCTACAGCCTGGTCGTGAGTGATCACGACGATGGTCGTCCCGCGATCCGCGTTCAGCTCCCTCAGGAGCTTCATGATGTCCTGACCGGTGGCCGCATCGAGGGCGCCGGTGGGCTCGTCCGCCAGCAGGATCTCGGGCTCACCCACGAGTGCGCGGGCGATGGCCACGCGTTGCCGCTGTCCGCCCGAGAGCTCGTCCGGCCGGTGTTCCACACGCGATCCGAGCCCGACCCTCTCCAGCGCCTCGTGGGCCCGGCGGCGAATTTCCTTGCGGTCGACGCCGCGGTAGATCAGCGGCAAACCGACGTTTCGCCAGGCGTTCATGCGCGGGAGGAGATGGAATGACTGAAACACGAAGCCGATGGTGGCGTTGCGCAGGGCGGCGAGCTCGTCGTCGCCCATCGACTCGATCTCCCGGCCCTTCAGGATGTACTTCCCGTGAGTCGGTGGATCGAGGAGGCCGATGATGTTCATGAGAGTGGACTTGCCGGAACCGGACGGCCCCATGATGGCGGCGAGATCACCCTTGTCGATATCCAGGTTCACTCCCTGGAGCACGTCCACGTTCACCGGGCCGATGCGGTAGCTCCGGCGAATGTCCACGAGCCGCAGCAGCGTCGGTCCGGCTTCCGCCCCGTTCACGGCACGATCACCTTGTCGCCGGGCGCGAGACCCGCGAGGATCTCGACCGAGTCGAGGGTGGTGACCCCGGTCTTTACCTCGACCACGCGTTCGCTCCCCGTGGTTTCGTCCCGCACGCGCACCCGTGGCGTGCCGTTGGAAAGGTCCACCGCCTTGACCGGGACAACGAGCGCCCGCTCGCTTTCGTGAATGACGATCTGCATGTCGGCGGACATGCCGAGGCGCACCGCCTCGCGCTGTTGAGGGTCGAGCTTGTCCACCACGGCCGCGATCTCGAAGGTCGGCAAGCTCTTCCCCCCGGGGGAACGGAACGCGCGCGACGAGACATGCGTGACCGTCCCCTCCAACGTGATGCCCGGGAAGGCCGGGCCGGCGATCCTCACCGCGTGCCCCGGCCGGATACGGCGTACGTCCACTTCATCCACCCGGCCCGCCGTGGTGACGCCCTCCATGTCCGCGATCGTGACGAGGTGTTGTCCCGGCTCGATGGAGGTCCCGGGCGAAAGTCCATCATTGTCCCGCCCGAACCCTTCGCCGAGACGGAGCACCACACCTGCAACCGGAGCCGTCACCGTTGCGTTGCGCAGCAGCCGTTCGATACGCTCGAGGTCTTCCTTGGCGTTGGCCAGCTCCAGACGGGCCAGTTCCCGTTTGTCGGGTCCTTTGTCGAGGACCGCGTCGAAGTCCTGTTCGGCGGACTCCAGATCCAGACGCCGCGCCCGCCGCTCCCGCTCCGCGGCCTTCTCCCGCGCGGCGGGCGTGAGCCCTTGCTCGACCAGGAATGCCGTCTCTTCGAACTTGGTATTCGCGCCTTCGAGGGCGATGCGCGCCTTGGTCACGGCCCGTTTCGCCTTCGACGCGTCGACGCTGTTCTTCCAGTTGGCGAGCCGCTCCGCCTCTGCTTTCGCCTTGAGAAAGATCGCCTGTGCCTTCCGGCGCTGGATCTCGACCTCGCTCACGTCGAGGCTCAGCAGCGGCTGGCCCGCGGCGACACTCTCCCCAAGCTTGACGTGGACCGCCCCCACCTGTCCTCCGATCGGGCTCGTCACGGAAACCTGGCGGCGCGGCCCGATCTCGCTCGCCACGGTGATCGTGGACACGATTCTCTTGGGCTCGACGACAAGGAGGCGGACGCCGGCGACCGCTCCGCCGGCGTGGGTCTCCTTCGCGCCGAACCAGGCGGTGGGAGATTCGTTCCACAGATAGGCGCCGATGCCGAGCACCAGGACGACGGCGCACGCCGACGCGACCAGCCGCACCGCGCGGATCTTCTGCAGCAGGGTCCCGAGCTCGACATTGCGCCCTTCGAGGCTACGGTAGGCTTCGCGCAGTTCCTCGTGTTTGCTCTGGAGGTCCCTGGCGAGAGCCAACTCCTTGGCGCGCAGGCGTTCGAGTTCCGAGATGTCGCTGAACACGGCAACCAGGGCGCGGTCGGAGCCTTCGCCGCTCTCGGTCCCCCGCAAGTAGGAACTCTCGACCGCCAGCGGCCGTATTCGGCCGTCCACCGTGACGTTGACCACTTGCTGACGGCCCACTGCCCCCTCGTAGATTGCCGCCAGCACGGCCTCGCTCAGCTCTTCGAACCCGCCGTTGGCCACGAAGACCTCGGCGAAGCTGTGCCCCACAACGGCCTCCCGTTCGAGGCCGAGGATCTCCGCGGCCGCCGGGTTGAAGGTCTCGGTCCGTCCCTTTCCGTCGATGAGCATGACGCCGTACGCCATGCTCTCGCAGATCATCCGGAAAAGGACGTCCCGGTCGGCTGCCGCACCCGGTTCCCGGGCGCCTGAGCCGGCCGGCCCTCCGCGGGCGGTCGTCATGGGTGTGTCGGTGCGCATATCAACTCGGACCCTCAGCGTGTCGATGGCCGTCTTCGCGATATGCTGGACGATCTAGGGGTCTTCGGGGAAGACCCGTGCGAGCGGGGGCGCCGCGCGGGTCGAAGAGGACTCCTTCCTTGGCGAAACAACAAATGATAGAACAATTATCCAAAAGAGAACTTGTTTGTCAATGATAGTCTTATCTATCCCATAATGGAACTTCATTCTGTCAACGACAATCCCACCGATGTTGAGATGGATAATGCCAATTACAGAATCTCTTGGTTTCAGGCGTTGGAAGGCCTCCATGGCGTCGTTGCTCCTCGTGATGCTGTGGTCGCCGTGCCCGGGGGCTGAACCCGACGGCGGGAAGGAGATTCTCCGGCTCGCTCTCGAGGACACGATCCGGGTTGCGCTCGAGAACAGCCGTTCCGTGACCTCCGCGCAACTCGATCGCCAGGACCAGAAGCTCTCGCTGGAGGAGGCCGAGGAACGCTACCGGCCGCGCGCGCGCATCCAAGCCTCCACCGTCGCCCGGGGCCGCGCGGACGAAGACACGAAGATCTCCTTCGGACCGACCCTGCGGGTTCCCGCCGGTGGCGAATTCCGGCTTGACTGGCAGCAGCGTGTGGGCGGACAAGGGCCCAAGAGGGGTACGACGGCCCTGAGCTTTTCACAGCCGCTTCTCAAGGGGTTCGGCACGGAAGTCGACATCGCTCCCTTGATCGGGGCGCGCATGCAGGACCGCATCGCGATGCGGGTATTTCGAGATCGGATCGGCAGGGTCATCGGGTCCGTGATCGATGCCTACCGGGGAGTCTTGAGAGCGGCGCGCCAGAACGTCATCGCGCGGGACGCCCTGGAGCGCGCGCGCACGCAACTCACGGTGAATCGGGCGCTGGTCGAGGCCGGCCAGATGGCCCAGCAGGAACTCGTGCAGGCGGAGGCGCAGGTCGCGGACAAGGAGTATGCGCTGACCGAGACCGAGAGCCGCCTCGCCACGGCCAACTCGGGTCTCGTCAACGTTCTTGACCTTCGGGACACGGCTCGCGTGGAGCCGCGGGAGGAGCCTGGTGTCACGCGCCTGCGGCCTGATCTGCAACAGAGCATCGAGACGGCCTTCGAGCGTCGTTTGGACTACCTGCGGGCCGAAGTCGGAGTGACATTGGCGCGGCTCGACGTGCGCGTGGCAGAGAACGATCTGCGTTGGGACCTCTCGCTGCGCGCCGAGGTTGCGCGCGGCCGTACGCCCGGACGGACGGATTACAGCGGAGAGCTGAACCTGACCGTACCGTTGTGGGACCGTTCTTCCAGGCGCGCGTGGCAGAAGGCGCGGAATGGTCTGCGGCAGGCCGAATTGAGGCTGGCAGAGACGCGCCAGGCCATCCGCATCGAGGTGAGGAGGGCGGTGCACGATGTCGCCGTCGGGCTACGCCAGATCGATCTCGCGCGGGTGGGACGCGATCTGGCCGAACGGAAGCTCGACGTCGAACGGCGCAAGCTGCAAGTGGGTCTGTCGTCCGCGTTCCAGATCGCCCGGTTCGAGGATGACTTGGTGCGGGCGCAGAACAGGGAGGTCGACGCTGTGGTCGGTTACCGCAACGCCCTGACCGCGCTCGACCGGACGCTCGGCACGACGCTGGACCGGTGGGGCATCGATGTCCAGCGCGTGGAACAACGCTGACGCGGATCGGCCGGCCCTCGTGCTCGACTTGCCGGCACCGGCCTCCCGCCATGTTCCTCGCCACCGGTATTGCGCGGGCCATGGCAATATGGTTAACGTCGCCTCCGGATGCACGACCACGAGGCAGTGACCGCGAAGCCCCGGCCCCCGGACCTGATGTCCGAGCTTCGCGCCGACGTCGCGTCCGGGAAGTTGGTTCCGGCACTCACCGCCGGACTCAGTTCCGGACTGAGCCTGCTCGTCGCCTACGTTGCCTTCGGCACCGCCATATACTCCGGCCCGCTGGCGCCCTATTCCTCCCAGGGCGTCGGCCTGGTGCTGTTCGGGACCTTCGCCTCCTGCCTCATCATCGCCTTCACCGGCGGCTACCGCGGGGTGATCGCCGGGCTGTCTCCCGCGCTGGTGATCGTCATGGCCTCGGTGGCGACCACGGTGGACGCGCGCGGCGAGGCGCTGTTCGTCACCGCGGCGGGCGCGCTGATCATCAGCGCCATGGGCACCGGAGCGTGTTGCCTCATGATCGGGTGGTTCAAGCTCGCCAACCTGGTGCGCTTCATCCCCTATCCCGTGGCCGGCGGCTTCGTGGCCGGGATCGGCGGCGCCGTGTGCCTCGCCGCCATGTCGCTGATGGGGGCCAAGCTGGATTGGCGCACGCTCCCGGCGCTGGTGGAGCCTTCCGTGTTCTGGATATGGGTGCCCGGTGTGGTTTTCGGAATCGGGCTCTATCTCCTGATGAAGCGCTTGCGCCATGCGCTGATCCTGCCGATCAGTGTCGCGCTGGCCGTCGGCGCGCATCACCTGGTCTTCGCCGCCCTGGGGCTTTCCGGCGAGGAGGCGAGAGCGGAGGGGCTGTTGCTCACGGGAACGGCCGGGGGGCGCCTGTGGCCGGTCCTGGGGCCGGCCGATGTGGCGCATGTGGACTGGGCCGCGATGGCCGGTCAGGCGCCCGAAATGCTGATTCTCGTGTTGATCGCCTTTATCTGTATCGTGATGAACGTGGCCGGCCTCGAGCTTGCCGTCGACCAGGAGCTGGACTGGGACGGGGAGTTCACGGCGACGGGGGTTGCCTGCATGGTCAGCGGCCTGGGCGGTGGCACGGTGGCGACCCTGGTTGTCCCGGCCTCGCTTCGCAGCAAGCTCTTCGGGGCCGCTACCCGGCTGACCGGCGTGATCACGGCCGCCGTCATCGGCAGCGCGTTGTTCCTTGGCGACGGCATGCTGGAAATCGTCCCTACGGCGATCGTGGGGGGGATGCTGACCTTCGCCGGCCTCGGCATGCTGGACGAAGGGCTTGTGAGAAGCCGCCGGCGGCTGCCGCCGTCCGAGTTCGGCATCATCCTCCTCATCTTCGTGGTCATCGTCACCCTCGGGCTGTTCGAGGGCGTGGCCGCCGGTATGCTGGCAACGCTCGTGTTTTTCGCGGTGCGGCTCAGCCGCGTGGATCCCATCGAAGCCGAGTTCACCGCCCGCGAGCGCCAGAGCAACAAGGTACGTTCCGTACCCGAGCGCGCCATCCTGCTGGCGGAAGGCGAGGGCGTGCACGCCTACCGGCTGCGCGGCTACATCTTCTTCGGCAGCGCCATCCCGCTGACCGATCGCCTCAAGGAATCCCTTAACGGTCCCTCCCGTCCTTCCTCCCTCATATTGGACTTCACGGCCGTGTCCGGCTTCGACTTCTCGGCCGTGAACACGCTCAGCAGGTTCCTGCAGGCGGCGCACGCGGCCGGGGTGCGGTTGGTTCTGAGCGGTGTGTCCGAGACCTTGAGGTTCGGCCTGGAGCGCAATCTGCCGCCGGCCGTGTTCACCGAGTTGTTGTTCGAGGCGGATGTCGAGCGCGGTCTCGAGCGTTGCGAGGAGATGGTGATCGAGGCGTGGAAGGCGGACGAGACCACGCCGGACGCGCGCCGCGCCGCGTTGCTGGAGCGAACCGCCGATGACGTCGAGCGTTATCTGGAGCGGCAGATACAGTTCGAGGACCTGATGGAGGAGCTTGGACGCTGGCTCACGCCCCACGAGTACGGGGCGCAGGAGCCACTTGCGGGGCCGGACGCGCCGCAAGACGGTCTGCAATTGCTGCTTTCCGGTCGCGCATCCGCCTACGATGACGCCGGCGCGCGTCTCCATCAATTCAGCCCGGGCGATGCCATATGGCCGGACGAGGCGGCGCCGGTGGTGCTCGCGGACGAGCCGTGCAGGACCATGGTGCTGACTCCGGCCACGCGGGGCTGGCTGGAGGAGCACGAGCAGGGCGTCGCCCTCGACCTCTACCGCTACTTGCTCACGGGGCGTCTGGAGGCCGGATCGAGTGCCGGAGGGGCGGGGAAGGAATCCGACGGCGACGAGGAGTCGAGTTGAAGAACGTGCCGCGGTTCCCAGGACGCAGGAAACGCGTGCATCACTGTCCGCTGTTTGAACGCTAGATGACATCCTTGTGATTCCAGAGAACTGAGGCCGTTCGTGTGAGCCCCATTCGCTCAAGCGCGGCTACATGTTCTATGGATGAGCGGTTCATTGGCTATTGCAAGCCGAGTTTTTGATCCTGAGCAGTTAACTCGTCCAGGGCATCTCGGCGACGAGACTCCGTATCCCGACGATAGGCGAGAATGTCTTCGGTCCGCACACGCCGATGTGAGCCGACCTTACGGCATGGGATTCGTCCCTCGTCGAGCAACCGTACCAGGAACGTCCTCGAAACCTGCAGGAGATCGGCCGCTTGCCGTGTGGTCAACTCCGCCTGAACCGGCGTCAACGTAACTGTATTGCCACGCGCCATCTGGTCAAGAATCTCGCGTAGAAGCCGCAGCGCTTGGGCGGGAATCTCGACCGTTTCCTCGCTGGCAGCGCCAAATCGAACCGCAACCGGCTCAGTCCCATCCGACAACTCTGCCAGTTTCCTGCCGATATGGTCTGCAAGAAATGCGTCCCGCCCGCTCGCAAACCCAGCCTCTCCGTCCTTCATGGCTCGATTTCCCATTGGCACCGCCTCGGTTTCGGCAACAGCAATACTCACTCAAATAACATAAATGCCATATTCGTTGCAAACGACACCTTTCAGGCTCCCATGGGCCACTACCGATCAAGGTCTGCCGGTGTAATTTTGAGACGACCCCCCGGTGGCTTCCGGCGGACCACGCTGGGCGGTCGTCGAGCTGAAGCAAGGGCATGACGGCACCTTCGACCCAGCCGGTGGTGGCAGAGCAGCAGATTCGTCGACGAGATTGATCTCGTATGCTAGGTAGACTCGGATGCGCATGTTCGAAATGCGGAGCCACTACTGGGGCGAAATCAAGTTTCCGGAACCTTGTTGTTGGAGGGTCCAGAGGCACCTGGACGGCGGACAGAGCGACAGAGGCGCGCTGGGATGCGCGCAAACTGAAGTGAATCCGCTTACAGTATGCTTCCGCCATGGATCGAACCGCTTAGCGATTCACAGTTCATGACGCCTCGGAATCACAGATATACCAACTAGTTATGAGTGATTCACGAGGTCGGTACAGGGTCGGCATCGACGTCGGCGGCACATTCACGGACGTTACGGTCCTGGAGGAGGGGACCGGGCGCATCCTTGACGTGCGCAAGGTGCCGTCCAATCCGGCGGCGCCGCTGGAGGTGCTCGACGGGGTGCTGGCGGACCTGCGCGCCAAGTGGGGCGACGATGCCTTGTCCTACCTGCTGCACGGATCCACCCACGCGCTCAACACCGTGCTGGAGGAGAAGGGCAGCCGCACCGGCCTGCTGACCACCTTGGGATTCCGCGACGTCTACGAGATCGCGCGTCAGTGGAAGGGCGAGGAGGTCTTCAACATCTTCTACCCCGGGGGCAAGCGGTTCGTGCCGCGGCGGCGCGTGGCCGAGGTTCCGGAACGCCTGGACAAGTCCGGCGCGGTGATGGTGCCGCTGGACCTGGACGCGGTCGATGAAGCCGTGGCCGGGCTCATGGAGCAGGGCATTGACGCCCTGGCCGTCGCGTTCCTGTTCTCCTACGTGAATCCGGAGCACGAGCGGTTGGCGGCGGAGCACATCCGTTCGCGTTATCCGGGTCTGTTCGTGTCGCGGTCGTCGGAGGTGAACCCGGTGTGGCGCGAGTACGAGCGCACCGCCACCACCGTGCTCAACGCCTATCTCGGCCCGCGCATGGAACAGTACTTCTCCGGCATGGAGGAGACCGTGCTGCGGCACTTCCCGGCGGCGCACCCCTTCCTCATGAAGTCCAACGGCGGCATCGGGGCGCCCAAGGCCATGGCGCGGTTCCCGGTGCAGACGCTCATGTCCGGACCGGTGGCCGGGGTGGTGGCGGCCCACGAGCTGGGGGCGCGCAACGATGTCGCCAACCTCATCTCGCTGGACATCGGCGGCACCAGCAGCGACATGTCGCTGATCCCGGGAAGACCCCTGTTCCGCACCGAGTGGCGCATCGGGCGCCATCCCGTGCGCGTGGACTCGGTGGAGGTGGAGAGCCTGGGAGCGGGCGGCGGCAGTCTGGCCCAGGTGCGCTACGGCAAGGTGCTCCAGGTGGGCCCCCAGAGCGCGGGGGCCGTGCCCGGACCCGCATGCTACATGCGCGGCGGCGACCAGCCGACGTTGACCGACGCGCTGGTGCAGCTCCGCCACCTGAATCCGCGGGCGCTGCTCCAGGGCGAGATGGCCATCGACGCGGCGCTCTCGGCGGAGGCCATCCGTCGCGAGGTGGCCGAACCCCTGGGCATGTCGGAGGACGAGGCGGCCCTGGGAATCCTGCGCGTGCTGGTGGCCAACATCGTCGCCTCCATGCGCACCATCACCATCGAGCGCGGCTTCAATCCGGCGGACTTCGTGCTCGCTCCCTTCGGCGGCATGGGGCCGACCCTGGCCACGGCGGTGGCTTCGTCCCTGGGCATCGGGCGGATACTGGTCCCCGCCGACCCGGGCAACTTCAGCGCCTTCGGCATGCTGCTGTCCGACTTGCGCTCGGACGCGGTCACGACGAAGGTCTTCGCCCTCGACCCGGACACCCTGACGGGCGCGGTGACGGCCCTGCGCGAACTCGAGGACGAGGTCCGGCGCGAGCTTGCCTCCCAGGGGCCGGCCGAGGATTCGATCCGTGTTGATTGGCTGCTGGACATGCGTTACCGTGAGCAAGCCTACGAGTTGACGGTGCCCATCGCCAAGGACCCCGCGAAGCTCAACGTCGAGGAGATCTGCGACCGGTTCGGCCAGGCCCACGAGCAGCGTTACGGGCACCGGGCCGACGACGAGGTGGTGGAGGTAGTGAACCTGCGGGCTTCCGCCTACGCGTCGCTGGGGAAACCGGAGCTGTCGCGGGGCGAGGATACGGGCGCGCGGGAGCCTGCGGCCAGGGAGCGCCGCCGCGCCGTCATGCTCGACGGTGCGCACGACGTGCCGGTGTTCCGCCGGGACGATCTGGCCCCGGGCGCGGCCCTGGCCGGCCCGGTCATCGTCGAGGAGAAGACGTCCACCACGGTGGTGGAGCCGGGCTGGGCGCTACGCGTCGACCCGGAAGGAAACCTGGATCTCACGCGCGTTGCGTGACGGCATGCAGTGGAAATGTAGGGGCGGGTTTCAGACCCGCCCGTGTCCGGGCCGATGCGTGGCTCGGGACGGAGGCATCACATGAAGATTCTGATTACCGGCGGCATGGGAGTCAACGGCGCGGTCACCGCGCGGCACTTGGTCCGGGACGGTGTGCGCCCCGTGTTGATGGACAACCGGATGGACACCTCGTTGATCTCGGATATCGAGAAGGACGTGGACCTGGTGATCGGGGACATCCTGGACCCCGAGGGCCTGGACAAGATCATCGTCGACAACGGCATCACGCACGTGGCCCATCTGGCGGCGCTGATGCCCATTCCGGCGGAGACGGACCCGGCCCTGGGCATCAAGGTCGGCGTGGACGGAACCCTCAACGTGCTCGAGATCGCGCGGCACCGGGGGCTCGAGCGGGTGGTGTTCACGAGCTCCAAGGCGGTGTACGGCGAGATCGGCGGGAAGCACGCCTACCCCGACTACGTGCCCGTGGCCGAGGAGCACCCCCAGAGCCCGGCGGATCTCTACGGCACCATCAAGGTGTGCTGCGAGACCCTGTGCACCTACTACCAGAAGAAGTACGGCGTGAGCTCGGTGGTGCTGCGCTTCGGCTCCATCTACGGTCCCGGCAAGGAGGTGCGCCACGGCGCGCTGTCGCTCTACGGCCAGATGATCGAGAAGGTCATGTCCGGCGAGGGATTCTCGGCCGAGGGCGGTGACCAGTCCAACGAGGCCCTCTACGTGGGCGACGTGGCCCGCTCCATCATCCTGGGCCTGCAGGTCAAGGACCCCGCCGAGCGCACCTTCAACATCGGCACCGGCGTGGGCGTCACGCTCCACGACTTCAAGCGTGTCCTCGGCGGGCTCTATCCCGACAGCAAGATCGAGATCAGCTCGGGGCTGGAGTTCCGCATGACCGAGAAGAAGAGCTACTGCATCTTCGACATCGGCAAGGCCACGGCGCACCTGGGCTTCACCCCGGCCTACGACCTCGAAGCCGGGATCAAGGACTACATCGCCACCATCGAGCGGCTGCGGCCGCGGTAGGTCAGGCCGCCCCCTGCCGTTCCAGGATGTGGGGCATGTCGACCTTGGCGCCGGAGGCGCCGCAGGAGTCGACGAAGAGCTGGATGAGGTCGTCGTCTTCGTCCTCGTGCTCGATCTGCCAGCCGCCCTGGTTGAGGGGGACGTCGGACTGGATGGGGCCGGGGACCAGCTTGAACATGCGGCTGAGCATCTTGAGGGCCAGGTAGCGGGCCGGCTGGGGGCCGGAGTTGAAGTGCTGGTGGAACCAGCCCTCGGGGGGCACCACGAGGGAGCCGGGCTTCCAGATAAACTGCTGCTTCTCCTCGCCTTCCGGCCACATCAAGGAATAGCCTTCGCCGGACAGGATCATCACGTGGGCGCCGGGTCCGTGGCGGTGCGCCTTCTTGTAGCGTCCCACCGGGAACTCGGAGACGTGGGCGCCCATGTGGCTGTTCACCAGCTCGAAGAACACGGTCCGGCTGCCCTTGCCCCGCGCCTCCCAGGCGATGGGCTCGATGTTGGCCACGTCGGGGATGAAGTTGGTCTCCAGTACCCGGTCGTTGTAAAGGCGCGCGTGGCCGCGGAAGTCCTGGTCGTCGTCGAAGCGGTCCCTGAAGGCGTAGGGATTGTTCATGACGAAGTCTTCGTTGTGGAAGATGTTGTAGACCAGCGGCGCGTTGGTGACTCCCAGGAGCTTGGCCTCCCGGTCACCCGAGCCGTTGAAGTGCTGATAGGTGGCGTTCACCGGGATGGCGAACAGGCTGCCTTCCTGCCACTCGAAGCTCTGCCCCTTGCCGTCGCTCTGCCACAGAGTGGTGGCGCCGCGGCCGGACAGCACGTACACGAGCTCGTCGTAAATGTGCTTCTCCGGGTTGAGGCTCTTGCCCGGCGGGATCGACACCACGAAGGCGTCGTCCAGATAGCCGGCGCCTTCCAGGTTGATGTAGACGCCGTGGCCGCCCTTGCGGTCCCACCACTTCATCGGCACTTCCTTGAGGTCCTCGACGAAGTAGCCCCGGATCACGTCCATTCCCTGGGATGCCACCCAGCGGTCGTAGGGCGTGTCCATCACCTCGGCGTTCCGGTCCACGCGTTCGAAGTTGCCAAGACTCTCGATCTTCATCCTACTCGTCCTCCGGGTCCTTCGACTTTGCTCCGCCCGAATCGGATGGAAGAATAGCACACTTGGCCGGCGTCGGCGATGTTCTGCCCTGCGTCCAGCGCGTGTCTTCCCTTCATCAAGGTAGCAGTTCCCAGCAATTGGCAGCGTTCCAAGAGTTCACCGAGCCGGCTCTTTCAGCAGAACGGTCCATCAAGAAGCAGGTCTGGGCGCTGGTCGCCCACGAGACGTCCGGCTACGAGGAGTGGGGCGCGAGCAGCGACATCCAGGTCACGGCCAGGAGGGGTGCGAAGAAGCGAGCGCTTTGCTATTGTGCGAATGCTCTATTATTCACCTAATATGCAAGTGGTGATTATTGGAGAAAATTTATGACTTTCGCCGAAAACACATCCGCGCGTCAGGAACTGCATTTCGCTTCTACATGCGATTTCAAACAAACCCGCAGGATATCTCGGGTGACCGCCGCCCTTGCGCTGGCCGCCTTCTGCATGCTCACAGCCCCGGATGCGCGGGCGGAGAACGAATGCGGCCCGCCGGAGCCGGGGGTCGAGATCGTCTGCTCGCCGTCCAATTACGATCCCTCAGACGGCAACATTTTCTACGGCCCCGACGAGTCGAACGGCAACTTTACCATCCGGCTCACCGATGATCTCGCCCTCGACTATGACCGCGAGCATCCCGGCGATGATGCCTACATCGATCCCGACAACCCTGAAAGCCTCCCTCTCTATAGCGCCATCTGGATCACGCCCACCGAAACGGGCTATGGCTACCAGGGGGAGATCTCGGTCGTCTCCTCCGCGGACGTAACCTCGAACGGGCGGGGCATCTTCGTCGGGCACTACGGAGAGTCGGGTGCGCTCCGATTGGACCTGCGTGGCGGCGATTTCACGACCATGGGTGAATTCGCCTACGCCGTCCACAGCCGTCATGAAGGAGCGGGCGCCAGCAGGCTCATCGCCCGGAACCTCACCGTCGACACGAATGGAACGTTCGCCCACGCCATTGTCTCCTCCCATGTTGGTGTGGGAGACACGAACATTGACGTTCGAGGCGGCGCCATCTCGACGACGGGCAAAGCCGCCCGGGGCATCTGGGGGGAACATTCTGACGCCGGCGCACTCACCATCGACGCACAAGCCCTCACGGTCTCGACGATGGGCGAATCCGCCCACGGCATCTTCGGGGAACACAGCGGCCAGGGCATCCTCGACATTGACGTGCAGGGCGGCGCCATCTCGACGACGGGCAAATCCGCCCAGGGCATCTGGGGGGAACATTTTGACGCCGGCGATGTCACCATCGACGCGCAAGCCCTCACGGTCTCGACGACGGGCGAAACCGCCTACGGGATCGTCGGGCAACACCGCGGCGAGGGCAGCCTCGACCTCCACGTGCAGGGCGGCGCCATCACGACGACGGGCGAAACCGCCCGGGGCATCGTTGGGACACATTTTGACGCCGGCGATGTCACCATTGACGCACAAGCCCTCACGGTCTCGACGACGGGCGCACTCGCCTACGGCATCGTCGGGCAACACACCGGCGAGGGCAGCCTCGACCTCCACGTGCAGGGCGGCGCCATCACGACGACGGGCGAAACCGCCCTGGGCATCTTGGGGTTACATTTTGACGCCGGCGCTCTCATCATCGACGCGCAAGCTCTCACGGTCTCGACGACGGGCGCATTCGCCAGCGGCATTCTCGGGCAACACACCGGCGAGGGCAGCCTCGACCTCCACGTGCAGGGCGGCGCCATCTCGACGACGGGCACAACCGCCAGCGGCATTGCTGGAGCACATTATGACGCCGGCGATATCGTCATTGACGTCCGGGACGTCACCATCACGACAGAGAGCACGGGCCTTAACCCCGACCCCGACTCCGATGACATCTCCGCCTACGGCGTCTATGCCGGGCATGGCAACCCCACGGACGGTGCTGGCAATCCTCTCACCGATTCTGACGGCAACGTCATCCAAGGTACAGGCAACATCGCAATAGGCCTGACGGGTAGCGAGATCAGCACGCGGGGCGAGGGCTCCCACGGGGTCTATGCCGGTCATGAATCCGGCATCGGGGAGATCGGCATCACCGTCGATGGGGGCACGATTGGCGCCGGCGGCAGGGAGGCGAGCGGAATCCAGATAGGTCGCCTCGATGCGGAGGGCATGATAGAGGGAGCCGCCGCGTTGGGCGAAGACGGCTACCGCACACAGAGCGTCAGGGTGAACGGC
>JAPOPM010000164.1 GCA_026712905.1 Deltaproteobacteria bacterium | reverse complement strand
GCTTCCAAGCAGTTGGGAGTTTGCTTCCTTCGGCTTCCCTCGGCTACGCCTCGCTCCGCTCAGGAGGAAGGGTTGTGGAAACCTTTTCCCGTTCGTCCTGAGCGTAGCGAGGCGTAGCCGAGCGAAGTCGAAGGACGCAAGCTAGAACACCACCACGCCCCGGGCCGCCTCCCCTTGCCTCAACCGCTCGACCCCCTCGTTGATCTCTTCGATCTTGTAGCGGTGGGACACCAGCCGGTCCAGGTCCAGCCGGCCCGCCTTGTAGTGCTCGACCATCCTGGGGATGTCGATGAGCTGGCGCGCGTTGCCGTAGCCCGTGCCGGTAAGGGTCTTCTGTTCCCTTACGAAGCGCAGGGGGTTGATGGACGCGGTGTGGTCCATGGGAGCCATCCCCACCACCACGACGGTGCCGCCTACCCGCGCGCACTCCAGTGCCTGCTCTACCGTGGGGCCGAGGCCGATGGCCTCGAAAACGTAGTCCACGCCGCCGCCGGTGATCTCGCGGACGCGCTGGGCAGCGTCCTCGCGCGCGCTGTTGATCTTGTGGGTGGCGCCGAACTCCTGGGCGTACTCCAGCTTCCCGTCGAGGATGTCGATGGCGATGATGGTGCCGGCGCCCACCAGCCGGGCGCCCTGGATGCAGTTGAGGCCCACGCCGCCGCAACCGATGACCGCCACGGTGTCCCCGGCTTCCACCCGGGCGGCGTTGGTGACGGAGCACACGCCGGTGGTGACGCAGCAGCCGATGAGGGCGGCCACCTCCGGCGGAACGTCGCCGGGGACCGGAACGGCCTGTTCCGCCGGGCACACCACCTGCTCGGCCCAGGTGCCCAGCCGCGCCGAGATGAACAGCGGCTGTCCCTTGAGGCTCACCCGCGCGGTGCCGTCGTGCATCATCTGACGCGGGGAGTTGTGGCCGTTGCAGAGGACGGGGATGCCGCGCGCGCAGTTCTCGCAACGGCCGCAGTTGGCACGGAAGGAAAGGATGACGTTGTCGCCGGGCTTGACGTGGTCGACGCCCGGGCCCACGGCCTCCACCACGCCGGCGCCCTCATGGCCCAGGATCACCGGGGTCTGGTTGTCCCACTCGCCCTTGATGTTGTGCAGGTCGCTGTGGCAGATGCCGGTGGCGCCGATACGGACCTGCACCTCCTGTGCCTTGGGACCCTCGATGTCCACGTCCTCCACCACCAGAGGAGTGTTCTGCTCCAGCAGCACCGCGGCCTTCATACCTGCACCTCCATCACAAGGTTTTCGGGCATCCGCGTGGGCGACGACGCATGAAATCTGGCTGCTACTTGACCGTCATCTCCCAGGTACGGATCCTCTCGTCGGAACGAGGGTCCCACTCGATGTTGCTGGCGAACCCGTAAATGTCCGCCAGGTTCCACAGCGGCACCCACGGGGAATCCTCTTTCAGGATCCGGCCGATCTGGTGCAGAATCTTGGCGCGCTTCTCGGGATTGGCTTCCGCCATCTCCGCTTCAATGAGTTTGTCGAGTTCCGGGTTGCTGTAGTCTACACGAACGCTGGCACCGGTTTTGAAGTATTGTTCGACATGCGTGTGGACGTCGATGACGCTGCCCCGGCCGATGTAGTAGAAGGGCATCTTGCCCCCGTTGACGCCGGATCTGCCCCAGAACACCACCCATTCCTGGGAGATGAGCTCGACGTTGAATCCGCCCTTCTTCATCTGGGCGGCGATGGCCTGGAGCACTTCGCTGTCCTTGGGGTAGCGGCCCTGCGAGTAGTAGAGCTTCACCGAGACGCCGTCCGGGTAGCCCGCCTTGGCGAGCAGCTCGCGGGACTTCTTGGGGTCGTAGGGATAGCGCTTGGCGTTGGGGTCGTGGCCGATGTACGTTTTCGCGCCGGCACCTTCCACCACGAAACCGAGGTTGTCAAAGATGTTCTTGACGATGGAGTTGGCGTCCACCGAGTAGTTGGCCGCCTGGCGCACGAGCTTGTTGTCCCAGGGCTTGAACCCCGGGTTGATGGCCAGGAAGTAGATGCGCGAGCCGGGAACGGACTTGATGGTGACCTTGGGGTTTTTCTCCAGGCGCGCCACCTCGTGCGGCGGCACGGCGTTGATGACGTCCACCTGTCCGGACTCCAGCGCCGCGACCCGGGCCGCCTCCTCCGTCACCTTGCGCCACACCATGGTCTTGACCTGCGGCTTCGGGGAGCCCCAATAGTCGTCGTTGCGCTCCAGCACGAGGTCGCCGTCGCGCTTGAAACTTACGAACTTGTACGGCCCGGTGCCGATCGGATGCTTGTCCACGTCCTTGCCGGCCTTCTCCGCGGCCGCCTTGCTCATGACGAAGCGGCTCTGAAGCTTGTCCAGGAACACGACGTTGGGCGTGTCGGTCACCAGGACGATGGTGTGGTCGTCGACCACGCGCATCTCCGTCAACTCTCGCAGTTGCCGCCGCTGCAGGCTCTTCTTGTCCGTCTTGATGCGGTTGAACGAGAACTCCACGTCGTGCGCGGTCAACGGCGAGCCGTCGTGGAACTTGATGCCCTTCTTGAGCTTGAAGACCCACTCCTTGCCCTTGAATTCCCAGGACTCGGCGAGCTTCGGGACGTACTTGTTGGCCTTCTGGTCCACCTGCACCAGCGGCTCCATGATGTGCTCCCAGATGCCGTAGGCGGGGCTCAGGCTATGGTTGTAGGGGTGGAGCGAATCAATGCCGCCCGCGTGGTAGATCACCACCTTGTCCTTGGAGGCGGCCCAGGCGGAGCCGACGGCGAGCACGCCCAGAAGGAGCGCCGCGCCCGCGACCAGTGCTCCGGTCCTCTTCCACAAACTTCCACGAGTACCTGCATCGAGTTTCATTCAGCCTTCCCCCTTTCGGAATGCGGACCCCTCGCGGTCCGTCTCGGCGATACATATGAAATAGTCGCGTAAGAAGTCAACCCTGAACAGCTTTCCCTCTGTCATTCCCGCGAAACAGGCTGTGTCAAAACGTCGCCCGGACAAGAATTGGCGCCGACCCCCGATTCGTCATTCCCGCGGAAGCGGGAATCCAGGGGTGGCGAGGCGGGGAAACGCAGATGATAGTGCCACACCACCGCCCCTGGATTCCCGCTTTCGCGGGAATGACGAATCGGGGGTGGGGCTGGAGGTGCGCTCTGGTTTGACGTTGCGCGGGCACGGCTATATTCATAGGACCTGCGCCGCGGATTGCCGGCGTCTCGAACTTGACCCTGGAGGATCTCGATGGCTGGAAGTCGCTTGCCCTATCCCGGTACGGTTTTCTTTAACGGCAAGGTGCGCACGTTCGCTTCGGGCGCGCCCCTGGCCGAGGCGGTGGCCTGCTTCGGCGGGCGCATCGTCGCCGTCGGTTCCTCCGACGAAGTGCGGCGGCTGGGCGGTTCCGATACCAGGGAGGTGGACCTCAGGGGCCTCACCGTCACCCCGGGACTGACCGACGCCCACGTGCACCTGGCGGACAAGGGGCTGGCGGACCGGGAACTGGTGGACGTACGCGACTTCTACGGCCCCGTAAACAATATCGACACCGTCCTCACGCGCCTGTCGAAGAAGGCCGCGGAGATTCCCGCGGGCGACTGGGTGGTGGCGCAGGGAAGCCCGATGCAGGACTTCCGCATGAAGGACAAGCGCTTCCCGGACCGCGTCGACCTCGATGCCGCCGTGCCCGAGCACCCGACGTCGGTCTCCTTCGGCGCCCATGTCACCGTGGCCAATTCGAGAGGCCTGGGGCTCGCCGGCATCGACAGGGACACGCCGAATCCGGCCGGCGGCGCCATCGAGCGGGACTCCAACACCGGCGAGCCCACGGGCATCCTGCACGAGCGCGCCCAGCACATCGTGACGGGCGTGATCCCGGAGTTCGACGCCACCCGGCGCAAGCTGGGCATCGCCTTCGCCGTGCAACAGGCCCTCGAACGGGGCGTGACCACCATCCACGACATCGTCAAGGACCCGTCCGCGGTGCGCGCCTACCAGGAGCTCAAGGCCGAAGGCGGCCTGCACATGCGCTCGAGCCTCTTGCTGCGCGTCATCGAGTCCGACATGAGCACGGACAGCGTGCTGGAGACCGGCCTCCAGACCGGCTTCGGCGACGAGTGGCTGCGGGTGGGCGGCGCGAAGATGAGCATTGACGGCGGCATCACCGGCCGAAACGCGCTATTCTACGAACCCTACGTCGACACGCCGGATTACAGCGGGCTCATTCGCATCCAGCAGGACGAGTTGGACGAGACCGTGCTGCGCTGCCACAACGCCGGCCTCCGCTGCTGCGTGCACGCCATCGGCGACCGTGCCTTCGACATGTCCCTGGAGGCCTATGAGAAGGCGCTGGCCGCGTCGCCGCGGGAAGACCACCGCCACCGCATCGAGCACATGGGCAACTGGCTGATGTCGTCCGAGCGCATCGAACGCCTAGTGCGCCTGAGCGTCTTGGCCATTCCCAACATCTCCCTGGGCTACTTCGTCGGCGACTCCATCCGCGCCGCCATCGGCGCCAAGCGCCTGGAACAGGCGTTCCCGTTCAAGACGCTGTTGGAGGCGGGGGTCAAGATGGCCGGCGGCTCCGATGCGCCGGGGTACTGGCCGGTGGACCCGCTGCGCGACATCGGCACCTACGTCTCGCGCCGGATGCTGTGGGGCGAGACGCTGGTGCCGGAGGAAGCCCTGAGCGTGCAGCAGGCCTTCGAGCTCCACACCACCCACGCCGCCTTTGCCGGTTTCGAGGAGGACCTGAAGGGGACCCTGGAGGCCGGCAAGCTCGCCGACATGGCGGTACTGGCCGAGGACCCCTTCGAGGTGTCGGCGGAACGCATCAAGGACATCAAGGTGGCGATGACGGTGGTGGGCGGCGAGATCAAGTTCCAGGCGTGAACAGTGCCGGCAACTCGCGCGGCAGGCATGGGTCGAAGCTCGGGATCTCGCCCATGGTCTTGATGCGGGCGTAGCGGCGCGGCAGGATGTCGTGGAGGCCGCCCGCCCGTGGCGCCCATGGATGCCCTCGGGGGGCACCTGCATGGGCGCCGACGCAACGGATCCGGGTACTACTTGATCCTCATCTCCCAGGCACGGATTCTCTCGTCGGAGCGGGGCTTCCACTCGATGTTGCTGGCGGCGCCGTAGATGTCCGCGAGATTCCACAACGGCACCCACGGTGAATCCTCCTTCACGATCCGGCCCAACTGGTGCAGCAGCTTGTCACGTTTCACGGGATCGGCTTCTGCCTGCTCCAGGTCCATGATCCGGTCGAACTCGGGATTGCTGTAGGCGATACGGCGGCTCGCACCGGTCTTGAAGTACTGCTCGAGGTGCGTGTGCGCGTCGACGACGCTGCCCCGGCTGACGTGGTAGAAGGGCAGCTTGCCGCCGTTGACCCCGGACTTGCCCCAGAACACCACCCATTCCTGGCTGATCAGCTCGATGTTGAAACCGCCCTTTTTCATCTGGGCCGAGACGGCCTGGACCACCTCGGTGTCCTTGGGATATCGTCCCGCGGAGTAGTACATCTTTACATTGACGCCGTCCGGGTAGCCCGCCTTGGCCAGCAGTTCACGGGACTTCTTGGGGTCGTAGAGGTAGCGCTTGGCGTTGGGGTCGAAACCGATGTGTTGCTTCCCGGCGGCGCCCTCCACCACGAAACCGAGGCCATCGAAGATGTTCTCGATGATGGGGTAGGCGTCCACCGCGTAGTTGGCCGCCTGCCGCACGAGCTTGTTGTCCCAGGGCTTGAAACCGGGGTTGAGGGCCAGGAAGTAGATGCGTCCCCCGGGTACCGTCTTGATGTTGATCCTGGCGTTCTTCCTGAGGCGCTCGACGTCGTGGGCCGGCACCGCGTTGATCACGTCGGCCTGCCCGGCCTCCAGAGCCGCGACCCGGGCGGCCTCTTCGGTGACCTTCCGCCACACCAGGGTCTTGATCTGCGGCTTCGGGGAGCCCCAGTAGGCGTCGTTACGCTCCAGCACCAGGTCGCCGTCGCGCTTGAAGCTCTTGTACTTGTAGGGTCCGGTGCCGATGGGGTTCTTGTCCACGTCCTTGCCGTACTTCGCCGCGGCCGCCTTGCTCATGATGAAGCGGGTCTTGAGCTTGTCGAGAAACACGACGTTGGGCTTGTCGGTTACCAGCACGATGGTGTGGTCGTCCACGACCCGCATCTCCACCAATTCCTTCAGTTGCCGCCGCTGCAGGCTCTTCCTGTCCGTCTTGATGCGGTTGAACGAAAACTCGACGTCGTGCGCCGTCAACGGCGTGCCGTCGTGGAACTTGATTCCCTTGCGCAGCTTGAACACCCACTCCTTGCCCTTCAACTCCCAGGACTCGGCCAGCTTGGGCACGTATTCGACACGCTCCTCGTCCAACTGCACCAGCGGCTCCATGATGTGCTCCCAGATGGAGTAGGCGGGGCCCAGGCTGTGGTTGTAGGGGTGGAGGGAATCGATGCTCCCGGCATGATAGACCACCACCCGGTCCTTGGATGCGGCCCAGGCGGAGCCGGCGACGAACAAGCCCAGCAGGAGCGCCGCGCCCGCGGCCAGTGCCCCTGTCCGCTTCCACGATATTCCGCGAATACTTGTGTAGGATTCCATTGAGCCGTCCCCCTTTCGGAATGCGGAGCCTTTGCGGTCCGCGTCGGACGACGATATGAAATCGTCGTGTCCGAAGTCAAGCGTGAAGGGCGTTCGATCGCGATCAAGTTCCAGGCGTGAACACGGCAACGCGCGGGCTCAACGGAATCTCGGTGTCCCCCGACTCCAGCGAATGTCTTGTCCCCTGGACCAATACTTCCAGCGGGGACGGGGAATCATCCTCCAGTGATATGCGCACGCGCTCGCGCGTGAGGTCCAGCGCCACCCGGCGCCCGCGGTAGACGATGGCCAAGCGCAGTCCGGGCAACTCGTCGGGCAGGCAGGGGTCGAGGCTCAGGGTCTCGCCCATGGTCTCGATGCCGGCGTAGCGGCGCAACAGGACGTCGTCGAGGCCGCCCATGGCGCCCATGTGGATACCTTCCGGCGTGGTGCCGCCCTGGATGTCGGCGACGTCGCTCCGCAGCGCTTCCGTGAAGTAGCGCCAGGACCCCTCCGGGTCGGAGCGTGCGGACACGGCGGCGTGCACCACGCGGCTCAGGGTCGAGCCGTGGGAGGTGCGGGCGCTGTAGTAGTCCACGGTCTTGCGGATGGCGTCGTCGTCGAGCTCGTATCCGAGCCGGCGGAACAGGGCCTGTACCTCGTCGGTGCGCAGCAGGTAGAACAGCATGAGCAGGTCCGCCTGCTTCGACACCTTGTAGGGGTTGGGGGAGTCGCCTTCCGCCTCGAGAATGCGGTCCAGCCGCTCGATGTTGCCGTACTTCTCGCGGTAGCCGTCCCAGTCGAATTCCTTGAGCGCGTCGTAGCCCTCGAACTGGCTGATGACACCGTCGCCGTGGAACGGCACGGTCATCTTGCGCGCGATCTCGCGCCAGCGCTCCTCCTCGTCGGGTTTGAGCCCGATCTCCTCGGCCAGCTCGGCCCTGCGCCCCGCGCCCAGGAGTTCCAGCACCGCCAGGGCGCGTTCCAGCACCCACACCACCATCACGTTGGTGTAGGCATTGTTGCGCAGGCCGCCGGTGTCGGCGCCGGGGTACATGTCGTGGTATTCGTCCGGGCCCATGACACCGTGAATCTCGTAGCGCCCGGTGTTTTCGTTCTGCCGCGCCAGGCTGGCCCAGAAGCGCGCGATCTCCAGGATCATCTCGGCGCCGTAACGGGACAGGAATCCGCGGTCGCCGGTGGTCTTGTAGTAGCGCCACACGTTGTAGACGATGGCGATGTTGACGTGCCGCTGCCGGTGGCTGTTGTCCTCGAGCCAGCGTCCGGAGTTGGGGTTGAGGTGCAGCTTCTGGGTTTCCTCGCTGCCGTCGCTGCCGCTCTGCCATGGGTACATGGCGCCGGCGCAGCCCTCCTCGCGGGCGGCGCGGCGCGCGCCGTCCAGCCGGTGGTACCGGTACAGCAGGAGCGCGCGCGCGATCTCGGGAAGCCGCGCGATGTAAAAGGACAGGAAGTACAACTCGTCCCAGAAAACGTGGCCGCGGTAGGCTTCGCCGTGCAGGCCGCGGGCGCCCACGCCGGCGTCGAGGCCGACGGTGTTCGGGGACGCCGCCTGCAGCATGTGGAAGGCGTGCAGGCGCAGGATCTTCTCCTCCTCCGGCCGTGAAGGCAACTCCACGTCGCAGCGGCGCCACAGGGAATGCCACGTGCGCGCGTGGGCCTCCAGCGTCTCCACGAAGCGGCCGGAGGCGGACACTGCCACGCGCGCGGCGTGGCCGCATTCGGCGATGGCCCGGTCCCGCGACGAGTAGAGGGCCACGGTCTTTTCCACGGTGACCACGTGCTTCCGGCCCACGGTCACGGTGAATTCCTGGGTGATGCTTTCCGGTTCCTCGAGGATGCGCGGTTCGACGGCCTCGTGCTCATCGTCGCGGAAGAGGCGCGTGCGCGCCGCCAGTGCCAGACGCATGTGGGACTGGTTGGTCTGGACCACCAGGTAGACGCCGTCCTCCCCGACGCGTCCCTTTTCCAGGGTCTCCAGATGCTTGGAGTTGAGCTGGCGGTAGCGCGCGACGCCGCCATTGATGACCGCGCCGTCCAGCGCCGACCTCACGGTCATGTTGCCGGACCAGTCCTCCGCCAGCAGGGTCCAGCGCAGCACCGCCAGATGCGGTTGCCGCATGTGCACGAGCCGGCGGCTGCGGATGAAGCTGGTGCGGCCCTCCGGGTCGCGAAAGCGGATGCGGCGCGTGAGCAGCCCGTTCCGGAAATCGATCTCCTGCTGGTACGCGAGTATCTCGACGGCCGCGAGGTCGAACCATGGGCCGTCTTCCAGGCGGAAATTCACGCACAGCCAGTTGGGCAGGTTGACGAGGTCCTCGTTGACCACGACGCGGTCGCCCACCGTGGTCTCCAGGCGGTTGTAGCACCCGGCCAGGTAGGTTCCAGGGTAGTGCACCTCACCGGCCGCGGCCTCCTCAGCCGCACCGCGGGTGGCGAAGCGGCCATTGCCCAGGGTGCACAGGGCCTCGCGCAAGCCTTGTTTTGCCGGGTCATAGCCCTCATAGCGGAAAATCCATTCGTTCATGGGGGTCACACTCCGGGACGACTTCGCGAAACAGTGGCGCGAGAATGAAACGCCACCAAGTCGTCGTCGATCAAGCCACGTTCCGCAACACTACCAGTGCTCGCGGCTCGCGCCAAACACGGTGCGGTGCGTCACGAAATCGGCTTACGTGTCTGAAAGAACGCCGGCACGGATGGTGTGGCGGGCGACGATGCGTTGTCCGTGCGTGCGGCGGTTGCCGACGCTGTCTTCCAGCGCGGCTTCCTCGTCCACCACCTCCAACACCGCCACGTCGGCCTCGCGGTCGACTGCCAGCACGCCGATGCGGTCGTGCCAGCCGATGGCGCGGGCGGCGTTCACGGTGCAGTCGGCGATGATCTCGTCCAGCTCCAGTCCCAGCATCAGGAATTTGGTCAGAGTGGTGGGAAGGTCCACCACGGGGCCGCTGCCGCTCATTCGGTGAAGATCGGTGCTGATGATGTCCGGACGGAGGCCCTGGTCCATGGCCCGGGCCACCAGGTCGAAGTCGAAGTGCCCGTTGGCGTGGGCGACGTCGAAGATGACTCCGCGCCGCCGCGCCTCCAGAACCGCGGGGCGCAGGCGGCCCTCCGGATCCACGATGGCCGGCTGTTTGGGCGTGTAGCAGTGCGTCACGATGTCGCCCGGGCGCAGTGTCTCGACGATCTCTTCCATGGGAATGCCGGTGTCGCCCACGTGCACCATCACCGGCGAGCCGGAGGCCTCGCCGGCGCCCACCGCCATGCGCAGTGCCTCCCGGCCGTTCTGTCCCACGGACTTGACGTGGAGCCGGATCTTGATGCCCACCGCCACGTCCCGGTTCTCCCGCACGGTGCGCGCGGCGTTCTCGGGATCGGCGAAAGCGAGGTTCTCGAGCTCTCCGGGGACGTTGAGGACTCCGTGCTGCGCCACCGCCACGAAGGCCAGCATGCGCGTGCGCGCCTGCTGGTACACCAAGTGGCGGAACCCCGTGAAGTTCACCGGGCCGGCCGACCCCGCGTCCGCGGCGGTGGTGACGCCGCTGGCGCCGCACACCGCGTCGAGCTCGGTGCCGTAGGGGTTGACGCCCCAGTAGCTGTGCACGTGGAAGTCGATGAGGCCCGGGGTCACGAAACAGCCGTCCACGTCGAGGACCTGCTTGGCGCCGTCCCGCGGGAGGTCCTTGCCCATGGCGGCGATGCGGCCGTCCGTGATGCCCACGTCCAGCGCCTGGCGCGGCCCGGCGGCCGGGTTGATAACGGTTCCGTTGACCAGAAGCAGGTCGAATGCGTCGCTCACGGCCGATCTCCCTTCGGATCCGACAGCCCGTAAAACCGTGCCGGGTTCTCGTACAGGATCTTGTCGATGACGTGGGGCACCACCTCGCCCTTTTCCCGCAGGCCCTTGAGGGCCAGCAGCTCGCTGGCGTTGTCATTGTGTCCGTAGTCCGAGCCGATCATGATCATGTCCTCGCCCGCGTGCTCGATCACATAGGGCAGGTCGTCGTCCGTCTGGCAGGCGACGTAGAGGCGATTGTGCCGGAGCAGATCATCGGCGGAGTCCACCCCGTTCTTGCGGTTGCGCAGCTTGATGTCCCGGACCACGTGCGGGACCCATTGGGCGGCCACCTCGATGGCGCCGATGCGGAGGTCGGGGAAGCGCTGGGGAATGCCGCGCATGACCATGGAGTGGACCGCGCCGATCACCGTGAGCTTGGCGGTGCGGAACGGGTCGTTGCCGAAGGCTTCCGAGACGGCGGCGTTGCCGATGCCCGAGTGGACGCCGATGGGCACGTCGAGGCGGGCGGCTTCCTTGTACAGAGGGAAGAAGTAGGGGTGGTGCAGCGGATGATGGGTCTCGAGGCCGCGCATGAATACGGCGCAGGCGCCGTGTTCCCGCGCCCAGCGCAACTCCTCCAGGGCCTCGTCCATGCTCGACAGCGGCAGTTGCACCGCCCAGCGCAGCCGTCCCTTGCCCGCCTCCCAGACGTCCGCCAGCCAGCGGTTGTAGGAACGGCACAGTGCCAGCTCCACGTCCGCGCGGTCGGTGACCGGCCGCAGGAAGAGGGTGGGGTAGAGCACCTGCACGTCGGTGCCGATCTCGTCCATGTGCTTCAGGCGCGCGTCGATGTCGGCCATGTCGCGGGACTCCTTGGGAGTGTCCAGGCCGATGTTGTCGCGCCCGCCGATGAGTTTGCCGTTGATCACCCAGAAGTTGCGCGTGCCGCCTTCGGGCATGTCCACGGTCACCGGGACCGGCCGGAAGCGTTTGTCCCGACCCTCCAGGTAGTCCCAGGTGTGCTCCGTCTCGATCACGTGAGCGTCGGCGTCGATGGCCAGCATGTCGTCCTCCGGTTCTTGAGACACTCCTGGATTCCCGCTTCCGCGGGAATGACGGATGCGGGGGATCACGCCCCCAACTGCTTGGCGAACCAGTCCACGATGAACGTGCGCCGGTCGAAGCGCTTCTCGCCGTGCCCCACGCCGTCCAGCAGTTCCCGCGGGGCGTTGACGGCGTTCTCGTACAGCCGGACCGCGCCGCGCGGGTCCATGACCCGGTCGTCGTGATTGTAGCCCACCAGCAACGGGCACTCGATCGCTTGCGCCCGCCCCACCAGCGTGAACTCCTTGATGCGCTCGCGCGCGTCGGCCAGGTCCCTGGCGCCCATGAGCCAGCGCAGGCGCTCCTGGATCGGCGGGTAGAAGTCGAAGATGTCTTCCACGAGGTTGTAGGCGCCGCTCCACACGGCCACGGCCTTGATGCGTTTCTCTTCGGTGGCGCAGCGAGGTCCCGAGTAGCCGCCCATGCTGGAGCCGTGAAGCCCGATGCGGTCCGGGTCCACGTCCGGGCGCGTCACGAGGTAGTCGATGACGGCCTTGGCCACTCGTTCCGAGTCGGGCGGCGCATAGAGCTTCTTCTCCCGCAGGGTGGCGCCGTGCCCCGGGCCGTCCACGTCGATGAAGCACATGCCCCGGCGCACGTACTGGGCGGCGTCGCCCTCGAGCCCGCGCAGCAGGATGCCGTCGGCGCCGCCGTAGTTGTACACCACGGGGAAGCGCGTGCCCGTCTTGCCCCGGGCAGGGTAGAACAGCGCGTCGAGCAGATGCCCCTCGTACGGAATCTCCAGACGCTCGAAGGGCGGCGTCACCAGGCTCCAGGCCTTGTCGAAGGTCTCCTTGAGCTTGTAGTGGCTCCGCATCATGCGCGGGTCGGCGTCCGGCATGTACACCAGCGCGCGCCGGTGGAACTCGGCCGCCCGCCGGTAGAAGTCGTGGGCCGTGACGTGACGACCCTCGTCCTCGAACCCCGCGGCCAGGACCTCGTTCTTCTCGGCCATGCGGGTCCACTCGGTGTGCCAACTGTCGATATTGTAGGGTCGGTAGCCGCGCGCCACCTCGCGGACGTCGGGGTCCGGATGCAGCGGCGACACCTCCACGCGCACGTCGAGTTGCCCGCCTCCGGGCAGCCCCGGACCCGGAAAGAGGCGCTTCTCCAATTCGTCGTTACCCAGCGGTCTGTCCGGGGATTCCTTCATCCGATCTCTCCTGGCGCCGATGCGCAACCCTCGCCGCCGGCAAGGTCAGATGCCGTAGAAGGCCGTCGGGTTGTCCTGTGTGATCTTGGTGACCGCCGCGGGGGAGAGGTCGCCCTTGTCCGCGCGCTGCTTGAGCAGGCCGAGGAAGTCCATCTCCTGCGCGGAATCGTTGTGCGTGTAGTCCGATCCCACCAGGAGGTTGTCCTCGCCGGTGTGCTTGAGGAGGTAGTCCAGGTCCTCGTCCACCTGGAACGACACGTACATGCGGTTGCGCTTGAGGATGTCCTCGGGCATCTCCTCGATCTCCATGGTGGAGCGCAGCACGCTGGTGGGCCGTTCCTTGTTCTTCTCCAGCCGGCGGCGGATCTCGTAGAGCACGAACGGCACCCACGAGGCGGTGGCCTCGATGAAGCCGAAGCGCAGCTCGGGGAAGCGGTCGGGCACGCCGTGCACGATCAGGGACTGGAACGCATGCACCACCGGCAGCAGGATGCGGTAGAAACGGCTGAAGGTGAACTCGCGCGCGGGCGTGAAGTCCGGCACGCCCGAGCCCGTGTGAAAGCAGATGGGCAGGTTCAGCTTCTGCGCTTCCTCGTAGAGCGGGAAGAAGTAGGGGTCGTTGGCCCACACACCCGCCTCCCGGTCGCCCTTCTTGAGCACGCCGCAGGCGCCGTGTTCCTTGGCGAAGCGCAGCTCGTCCAGGGCCGCGTCCATGTTCTGGGTCGGCGGCAGCAAGACCCAGCGCAGCCGCCCACCGGAATCCTCCCAGCGCTGCGCCATCCAGCGGTTGTAGCTGCGCCTGAGCGCCAGCTCGATTTCGGCCTTTTCGGTGAACTCCACCAGGAAGAGGGTCGGATACATGACCTGGAAGTCCACGCCCATGCGGTCCATGTCCTCCAGGCGCCGGTGCACGTCCATCAACTCGCGCGCACCCACGGTGGTGTGGGTCTCCTCGTCCGTGCGCACGAAGCGGATCTGCCGCCTGTCGTCGATCATCCAGTAGCGCATCTTCGCGTTGCTGGCGTCCTGGCCCTTGGGGTAAGCGGTGGTGGGGCGCAGCGCCTCGTCACCGTCGCGCAAGAAGGCCCAGGTATCCTCGGTCTCGTCCACGTGGGTATCGGCATCGATGACGGCCATTGGCGTCCTCCGGGTTGAGGGATGGGGTAATGGGTGTGGATTAGCAAAAGCGCGCTGGCTTGCCTAGCATGGTGTTCGAGCCTGGATTCCCGTTTCCCAGGCTGTGTCAAGACTGATGAGGCGGAGCCCCCTCGAGTCGTCATTCCCGCGCAAGCGGGAATCCAGGGGCGGTGGTGGGGCACTACAGCGGCGTTTCCCCGCCCCCCACCCCTGGATTCCCGCTTGCGCGGGAATGACGACTCGAGGGGGCTCCGCAATTACCTGTCCGAGCGGAGTCTTGACGCCGCCGCTTCCGCGGGAATGACGTAGCCGGTGCGTCGTTGCGTCAGGAGTCTCGCACACAGCCTACGAACGGGGCTTGAACTTGGGCAGGCTGATGTCGTCGCTGACCGGATCGAACACCACTTCCACCGGCATGCCGATCTCGACGTCGTCCACCGGACACTCGACGATGTTGGTGTAGAAGCGCGGGCCTTCTTCCAGGTCCACCCAGGCGATGACGTAGGGTATGTCCTTCTCGAAGGCGCGGGCGCCGCGGCCCGCCAACTGGCGGATGACGGTGAAGGTGTAGACCGTGGCGCGTCCGCTGAGCTGGTCCCATTCGAGGTCTTCGCCGCCGCACTCGACGCACGACGGGCGCGGACACCACGTCAATTCGCCGCACGCGCGGCAACGCTGCATCACGAGCCGCCCGTCCTTGGCGGCCTGCCAGAAGGGCGCGGTCAGCTCGGTGATCTCGGGGAGGGGGCGTCGGGGTTCGGTTCGTGCTTCAGCCATGGTGTCTATCCGTTGTCGTTGCTGAGAATCGCCACGGCGGTGGAGCCGAGGTTCTTACCGTAGGGGAGGCCGCCGAGGCCGGTGCAGAGCCCGGCGCTCGCGCCCGCCACCTGCCGCTCGCCGCCGTCGCCGCGAAGTTGCGTGACCGACTCCAGGATGTGGATCATGCCGCCGCAGGTGGACGGCTGTCCGCAGTTGATCATGCCGCCGCCGGTCTGGATGGGAAGCGTCCCCTTGAACGAGAAGTCGGTGGACTCGAAATACTTCGTGTCGCCCTTTTCGCAGAAGCCCAGGTCCTCCATCTGCATCATCTCGATGATCACGTAGTCGTCGTAGAGTTGGGCGAAGTCCATGTCGTTGGCGGTGACCCCGGCCATGTCGAAGGCGCGGGCGCCCGCGTCCCTGATTCCCATGATCGTCGCGTCGGAGTGGGTGCGGGGGCCGTAGCTGGGGTTGTCCTGCTCGCCGAAGCCCATGAGGTAGACCGGCTTTCGCGGCATGTCGGCGGCCCGTTCCGCGGAGGTGAGGATGAACGCCTTGCCGCCGTTGGCCGGCATGACACAGTCCAGCAGGCGGACGGGGTCGGCCACCATCCGCGAGGTCTTGTAGTCCTCCAGCGTCATGGGCTTCCTGAGATAGGCGTTGGGGTTGAGCGTCGCGTGGTGGCGGGCGGTGACCGCGATGTTTCCCAGTGCATCCAGGGTGGTGCCGTACTCGTGCATGTGCCGCCGCATTACCAGGGCGATGCCGCTGTTGGCGCCCATGAGGCCGTAGGGCACCTCGAAGTCCCGCACGTCGCGCGGCTCGACGCCGTTGTGGTTTTCCACGAACGTGCACGAAGCGGCCACGCACAGGACGCGCTCCACCAACCCCGCTTGAATGGCCGCGGCGGCCTGCCCCAGCGCCGACACCGTGGCCGCGCCGCCGTTGGCGTTGGCCATGGACAGCGCCGGCGTGATGCCCAGGATCGACGCCGTCTCCTCCGGCCAGAAGGGTTGCAGGTAGTTGGTGGTGTAGATGGCCGCCAGCCCCTGGCCGTCGAAGTCCTTGCGCGTAAGGCCCGCGTCCTCCATGGCCAGGCGCGCCGCCCAGGTCAGGTACTCCGGTATGGTCCGGCGGCGCTCGCCCGGGCGCCGGCCCAGACGGTCCACCGGGGTCTCGCCGATGCCGACGATCGCCGTGTTGCCGCGTATGCTCATGAGGTGGGAAACTCCTTGATGCTTCTTCTCGATGCCGCCGTGGCGACGTTGCAGGAATCATACGTGACTTTGCGTTGCCGTCAAGGGATTGGGTATACTTCGACTTCCAGACCAAGCCCTCAAGGAGATCCCGCTACATGTCAGATTTCAGGTTTCAACCCATCTTCGAACTCGGCGACGACACCACGGAATACCGCGGCCTGGGCAAGGATGGTGTGTCCGAGATCGAGGTGGACGGCCGTACCATTCTGAAGGTCGATCCGGCGGTGCTGCGGAAGCTCACGGCCGAGGCCATCCACGACATCTCTCACCTGTTCCGGCCGAGCCACCTGGCCAAGCTGCGCGCCATCCTCGAGGATCCCGAGGCGTCGAAGAACGACCGCTTCGTGGCGATCCAGCAGCTCAAGAACGCCAACATCTCGGCCGGCGGCGTGCTGCCGGCGTGCCAGGACACGGGCACCGCCATCGTCATCGGCAAGAAGGGCGAGAATGTCTTCACCGGCGCCAACGACGAGGAGGCCTTCTCCGCGGGCGTCTACGACGTCTACACCCAGACCAACCTGCGCTACTCGCAGCTCGCGCCCCTCGGCATGTACGAGGAGCAGAACACCCGCACCAACCTGCCGGCCCAGGTGGAGTTGTACGCCACCCCGGGCGACGCGTACGAGCTGCTGTTCATCACCAAGGGCGGCGGCTCCGCCAACAAGTCGTTCCTGTACCAGCAGACGCCGGCGCTCCTGAACGAGGCCTCGCTGGTGGCGTTCCTGGAGAAGCAGATCAAGACCATCGGCACCGCGGCCTGTCCGCCCTACTACCTGGCCATCGTGGTGGGCGGCATGTCCGCGGAGTTCAACCTCAAGACCGTCAAGCTGGCGAGCACGCGCTACCTGGACAGCCTCCCCACCACCGGCAACGAGTATGGCCGGGCATTCCGCGACCTGGAGCTGGAAGCCAAGGTGCAGGCCATCAGCCACGAGATGGGCGTGGGCGCGCAGTTCGGCGGCAAGTACTTCACCCACGAGGTGCGGGTCATCCGGCTGCCGCGGCACGGCGCGTCGTGTCCGGTGGGCATCGGCGTGTCCTGCTCCGCGGACCGGCAGGCCAAGGCCAGGATCACCCGCGACGGCGTGTTCCTGGAGCGGCTGGAGACCGACCCGGCCAAGTACCTGCCGGACGTCCAGGAGGACGACGACGCGGACAACGTGGTGAGCATCGACCTGAGCCGGCCCATGGACGAGATCCGCGCCACGTTGTCGAAGCATCCGGTGAAGACGCGGCTGTCCCTCAACGGCACCATCGTGGTGGCGCGCGACCTGGCCCACGCCCGGCTCAAGGAGCGCCTCGACGCGGGCGAACCGCTGCCGGACTACTTCAAGGAACACGTGGTCTACTATGCCGGACCCGCCAAGACTCCGGAGGGCTACGCCTCCGGCTCCTTCGGCCCCACCACCGCGGGACGCATGGACTCCTACGTGGAGCTGTTCCAGTCCCACGGCGCCAGCCTGATCTCGCTGGCCAAGGGCAACCGCTCGCGGCAGGTGACCGACGCGTGCAAGAAGCACGGCGGGTTCTACCTGGGCTCCATCGGCGGCCCGGCGGCGATACTGGCCAAGGACAACATCAAGCGCGTGGAGGTGCTCGACTATCCCGAGCTGGGCATGGAAGCGGTCTGGAAGATCGACGTGGAGAATTTCCCCGCGTTCATCATCGTGGACGACAAGGGCAACGACTTTTTCGCCGAGTTGCAGTAAAAGGGTTGTACGGTAGAACGATTGTCTGGAACCGGTGCGGGTGTGCGGCACCCGCCGGAACACGGGTCCCCGGACCCCCAAGGAGCAGGCCATGAGCGCAGATGCCAACGGAACGTCGTTGATAGTGGACTCGGACGCCCACGTGGTGGAGTGCGACCGTACCTGGGACTACCTGGAGGGTTCGGAGAAGCAGTTCCGGCCGGTGCCGCTGGCGTCCCCGGAGGAGAACGGCGCCTCGCTGCAGTTCTGGCTGGTGGACGGCAAGGTGCGCGGCTTCCGCTTCCCGGCGTTTTCCGAGGAGGAATTGCAGCGGCGCCAGGATCTGGTGGGCCGCAAGTTCGCCGAGGCCAAGGAGGCCCGTGAGTTGGGCAACGTGGGGCTCCGCCTGGAACACATGGATGACACCGGCGTGGATGTGCAGGTGCTGCACAACACGATGTTCATCGAGCAGGTGACCGAGCGGGCGCCGGTGGAGGTGGCGCTGTGCGGAAGCTGGAACCGTTGGCTCGCGGACATCTGGTCCCAGTCCGAAGGGCGCCTGCGCTGGTCGTGTCTCGCCCCCACCCTGAGCATGTCCGATGCGCTGGACCAGATCCGCTTTTCCAAAGAGCACGGCGCCTGCGCGGTGCTGATGCGGCCCTTCGAGAACAACCGGATGCTGGTGGATCCGTATTTCTACCCCATCTTCGAGGAGGCCTGCCGTCTGGATATGTCCATCGCCGTGCACATCGCCAACGGCAGCGCCTGGCTCAACGACCTCTACAGCCATCCGGTGCGGTTGGGAGCCACCTTCCACCGTTTCCGCATCCCCACCGTGGGAGGCTTCGCCGACGTGCTCTTCAGCGAGGTCCCGGAGCTGTTCCCGAAGCTCCGCTGGGGCTTCATCGAGGCCAGCTCCCAGTGGGTGCCCTGGATCCTGCACGAGGTCCGCAACCGCTACCGGACCATGGGCCGCGAGTGGCCCGACAACCCCATGGAAGCCTTCAACATGTTCGTGACCTGCGAGAACAGCGACGACCTGCCCTATATTGTGCAGGAGGCCGGCGAGGACGGCCTCGTTATCGGTACCGACTACGGCCATACCGACACGTCGAGCGACGTGGACGCCATCCGGGTCTTCCGCGAGCGCACGGACCTGTCCGAGGACGTGAAGCAGAAGATCCTGAGCGACAACGCGCGGCGGTTGTACGCGTTGTAGAGCACATCGACCCGAAGGAGCAAAGCCATGACCGCGACTGCCAACGGAAACCCCCTGATCGTGGACTCCGACGCCCACGTGGTGGAATGCGAACACACTTGGGACTACCTCGACCCCTCCGATCGCCAGTACCGCCCGGTGCCGTTGGCGGCGGCGGCGGAACAGGGCGTCACCCAGCAGTTCTGGGTGGTGGACGGCAAGGTGAAGGGTTTCCGTTTCCCCGCGTTCTCGGAGGAAGCGCTGCGGGAGCGTGAACGGCAGGTGGGCCGCAAGTTCGCCGACGCCGACGAGTCCATGGAACTGGGCAACGTGGGGCTCCGGTTGGAGCACATGGACGACACCGGGGTGGACGTCCAGGTGTTGCACAACACCATGTTCATCGAGCAGGTCACCGACCGCGCCCCGGTGGAGGTGGCCCTGTGCGGGAGCTGGAACCGTTGGCTGGCGGACATCTGGTCCCAGTCGGACGGGCGGCTGCGGTGGTCGTGCCTGGCGCCCACGCTCAGCATTTCCGATGCCCTGGACCAGGTCCGCTTCGGCAAGGAGCACGGCGCCTGCGCCGTGCTGATGCGGCCGTACGAAGGCAACCGCCTCCTGGTGGACCCCTACTTCTACCCCATCTACGAGGAAGCCAGCCGGCTGGACCTGTCCATCGCCATCCACATCGCCAACGGCAGCCCCTGGTTCAACGACCTCTGCAGCCATCCGGTGTCCAATGCAGCCAACTTCCACCGTTTCCGGGTGCCCACCGTGGGCGCCTTCAGCGACATTGTGCTCAGCGAGATCCCGCAGGTGTTTCCGGACTTGCGCTGGGGTTTCATCGAGGCCAGCGCCCAGTGGGTGCCCTGGATGCTTCACGAGGTCCAGAAACGCTGCCGGGTACTGGGACGGGAGTGGCCGGACAACCCCATGGCGGAGTTCGGCATGTTCGTCACCTGCGAGAACAGCGACGATCTCGCCTACATCGTGCAGGAGAGCGGCGAGGACGGCCTGGTCATCGGCACCGACTACGGGCACACCGACGTTTCCAGCGACGTGGACGCCATCAAGGTCTTCCGCGAGCGCGCCGACATCTCCGAGGACGTCAAGCGCAAGATCCTGAGCGACAACGCCCGCCGGCTCTACGGGCTGTAGCACGGATACGGGAGGACACTCCTGTGGTGCGCCCCGTACTTGATGGATTGACAAGCTGCCGTTTTCGGGTAGCATTTGGACTATGGCAAGGGTCCAAAAACAATCCGATACGAGTCCGTTCGAGGATCCCTTGGTGGCGGCCACGGCGATTGAGGCGTTGGCTCGCGCTCATGCAATGGGCTTGCTGTCCGGCGAAATCGCGCGTTTGGACCAGACCGCCATGAGGGGATTGGGGAAGGGACTGGCCGATGCCGGGATTGCTCGGGGGCTGAATCTGGAGCTTGAGGCGGCCGCGAACACCGATCCCGAGCAGTTGTGTGTCCTGTTCAAGAAGATAAGTGCGGCGCTCGACGGGTCTCCGGTTCCCGACCGGGAGTGGCGGGCCGTCGAACGCCACCTGGGGCTGGAGTCGATGGCTGAACTCATCGGGATCTCGGCTTCCAGCGGCCGTCGCTATCTCGCCGGCGAACGGAGCACGCCTGACGGGGTCGCGGCCCGTCTCCATTTTCTTGCGTTCGTGGTGGGTGATCTCGCGGGCGCGTACAACGATGTCGGAGTCAGGCGCTGGTTCCACCGTCCGCGCAAGCTGCTGAACGGGAATACTCCCGCCCAGTTACTGGTAGGCGCCTGGGAACCCCACGACGACGGACCTCGCCAAGTCCGTGCACTGGCGGCCTCTATCGGACCGTCGCCCGCGACGTGATCGTCTTTCGACACGCCGATCCTCGTTTCCCGTTCCTGCGAGAAGATTCGTCACAGCCAGCGGGTCGATGGAATATGCCGGGCCAGTTGACCCACTACTTCACCGATACGGCCGACGGCGCCTGGGCGGAGTTTCTTCGTCACGAGGAGATATCCGATCCGGAGGACTTGGCGACGGTTCGCCGGGCTCTTTGGGCGGTCGAGATCGGTGATCCGCCGCCGCTGCAACCGCAGTTGGCGCGGGAGACTTTGACCGGCGGCCGGGCTAGTTGGCAGGGCTGCCAGCGCGAAGCGGATCGCTCTCGGAGCGGCGGCGCACTTGGGCTCACGGCACCGTCCGCCGCTCTGCACTCGGGTGGCGCACGCGGCTGGCGGGTCGACCGGGGGCTGCAACCCGGACCGGCCAGGGATGGCATGGTGTTCGTCTTCTTCGAGCGGCGCCCGGATTTCGTCGGATGGCAAACCACCGCGGCCGGGCACCCGGGAGAGGAACTCTTGGCCCGTGTGCGTCACTTCGACGAACCCCTTCGAGATACCGGCGAGAGCTAGTGCGGGCACACCATTTCCGTGCATAGGTCGCCCCGACAGGGGGAAGGAAGATGAGAAGTCTCATCATAACGGTCGCCGTGCTCCTGGCCGCGACCCACGTCGCCTCGGCCGACTACACTCCCGGCCGGAGCTTCGACTATTCCAGCAAGACCGCATACACGGACAGGGACTGGAACGTCACGTTCTATGAGAACTGTGATCTTCCGGAATACGCGTCCACGCAATGGCTTCGGGAGAAGGGCGAGCGGTTCCTGCGTTTCACCCTGAAGAACGGGCAGGTGGGGGGATGCCGCAGCGACAACCGCTTCAGGTCCCGAGCGCTCTATTGGGAGCGGGCGGAAATCAAGCAGACGACCACTCTGGAGAAGGACCACGACTATTCGCTGACCTATAGGGTGAGGTTCGTAAAGGGCTTTGACAACGACCGGGAGGACTTTCTGCAATTGCACCAATCGGTCAGCGGTTGCCGAGGGGGCCCTCTGGTCATGGTGAAGTTCAGCAGTGGGTACCTTCTGGGCGCTACAAAGCGCTTCTTTGTCGAGGAAGTCCTCGGGAAATGGGTGAGTGTTCGGTTCGACTTCAACCCCGCGAGATCCTATGACCTGTATCTTGATGGCAAGAAGGTCGTTGACAACAAGACCATCCACCGACAACGCGCTTGCGGTGAGCCGCATTTGAAGATCGGCATTTATCGCCCGGGGGACGCTGAAGCCACGGGCCACAGGCTGTCCGTGATGGATGTCGACAAGGTACGGCTGGTCGACGGGAAGTGACCTATTTCAGCGCGCGTCGTGGTTCGGCGTGAGAGAGACACGTTCCGGCGCAGGGACTCATCATGATCGCACGAAACCCGTTGACATCCCGCTTCGAGCTCGCCCAAGCCGTCGTCCGTGAAGTTGGCTCCCTGGCGCGGTCACTGCGACAGTCTTCCCTGGTGGTCTCCGAGAAGGGCAAGCAGGACTGGGTGACCAACGCCGACCTCGCGGTGGAAGCGCGGCTCCTGGAGGCCATCCGTGGAGCCTTTCCATGTGACGCCATCCTCGCCGAGGAGACACTAGGGACGGCGGAGGAGGGGGAGCGCCTCTGGATCATCGATCCCATCGACGGAACGACGAACTTCGCCGAAGGCCTGGACCTGTGGGCGATCTCGGTGGGTTTCGCGATGAAGGGCCGGATCGAGTTCGGCGTGATCTACGCCCCGGACCGGGACGAGTTCTATGTGGCGGCTCGCGGCGAAGGGGCCAGCCTCAACGGCGTTCCGATGAAGGTCGGCGACGCGGCGGAGCACCACAGCCTGATCCTTCTGGGCCGCTCGAACCGCACCGATCATGCCGCGTACCTGGATCTCGTCGACCGCATCGCGAGGTCCGACCACGACTACCGGCGGCTCGGCTCGGCGGCGCTGAGCCTCGCCCTGGTGGCACGGGGTCTGGCCGGCGCCTACTATGAAGCCCACCTCAATAGCTGGGACTTCGCCGCGGGGCTGGTGATATGCGATGAGGCCGGCTGCCGGTCGGCGTTCGCCGAGGTCGATCTGGCTCGCGGAGGCCCGGTCCTCGTAGCACGCCCCGGTTTTCTCGGGCATGCCCAGGCTCTCGTCAATCCGGACACTGGCAGTTCTTAGCCCCGCCCCTGGATTCCAGCTTCCGCGGGAATGACGACTCGGGGGGTGTGAAGTTCGATGGGCCTGATGGACGGCGCGTCGGTGGTGTGCAGCAGGAGTTGTATAGTGATGCTGATAGGGTGAATTATAGCTATGAGGACCATACAATTGACGATGGATGCTGACCTTGTGCAGCGGGTCGATAGGCGAGCAAAGCGCCTCGGCACCACCCGATCGGGGTTTACGCGTGAAGCGTTGAGATCCGCGTTGGAGCGCTACGAGGAGGCGGAACTGGAGGAGCTTCACAGAGCCGGTTACCGTGAAAAACCTCCCTCCAATCAGGAGTTCGGCATACCGGAACAGGACCACGCCTGGGGCGACGGCCCATGGAAGGACGAGTGATGCGTCGGGGCGAGATCCGCTGGTACCGCTTCGCTCGCCAGGACAAGCGCCGGCCCGTGCTCGTCCTCACGCGCGACTCGATCATCGCGAGCTTGGGCGAGGTCACGGTCGCTCCCGTCACCACCACGGTTCGCGGAACCCCCAGCGAGGTACCTTGTCCGCGGACGACGGCATGCCGCGAGACTGCGCCGTGAACTGCGATCACCTGCAGACGATTGCGCGCGGAAGACTTGGGGCATTGGTCACGAGCCTTCCGGCAGGCAAGATGGAACACGTAGCAAGGGCGATTCGATTCGCGCTCGCCCTCGACTGACCCGTTCAGCCTTCCCCATCTGTCCAGCCCGTAACCGTCTCAGCCCCGTTTGCGCGTGTCGGCACCTCTTCCCGTCGCCGCGATCAGCGTGAACGCCAGCGCGCTCAGTCCCAGGCACGCCGCGGTCATGTAGGCGTAGCCGTATCCCTCCATGAACGCCTCCAGGAGGCGCGGGTTTTCCGCGAGATTCAACGCGGCCAGGTCCTGCGGGCCGGACTCGTTGCTGACGGCCGCCAGGCGCATGCCCACGAACGCCGTCGCGGTGGCGGTACCCAGGGAGCGGCCCACGCTGCGGATGATGGAGATGACCGAGGAGGCGATGCCCAGCCGCTCGGGCGGCACGGAGCTGACGAGGCCGTGGTTGTTGGGGGTCTGGAAAAGCCCCAGGCCCACGCCCAGCAGGGCCAGTCGCGGCACGATCTCCGCCGGCGTGGAGTCCTGGCCCAGGAAGCTCATGGAATACATGGCCACGGCCACCACGGCGCCGCCGGCGGCGGCCGGAACGGTGGAGCCGATGCGGTCCGTGAGCCAACCGGCCGACGGCGACACCACGATGAGCACGAGGGCGATGGCGGTCATCAGGCCGCCGGCCTCCAGCGGGTCCATGCCCAGCACGAGCTGGAGCAGGAACGGCATCATCAGCTCGTTGGTACTGAGGGCCACGAAGGTGGAGAGGCGCGCGATGTTGCCCGCGGCGAAGGGCACGATCCGCAGCAGCGCGAGATCGAGGATGGGGTAGGGGCAGGTGGCCTCCCGCCAGACGAACAGGCCCAGGAAGACGGCGCTCAACACGAGCCCCCAGTAGCCCAGGCCGCCCCGGGTAATGCCCAGCAGCAGGAACGTCAGCCCGACGGCGAACAGGGCGGCGCCGGCGAAGTCGAAGGGCTCCCGTTGCGCCTTCTTGCCCGTGTCCCGGTCGTTCAGCAGGAGGAAGCGGGCCGCGGCGAAGCCGACGAAAGACAGCGCACTGGAGATGAAGAAGATGTAGCGCCATCCCAGCGTGAAGGTGATGAACCCGCCCACCACGGGGCCGAGGGTGAAGCCGACGGCGGAGACGAGGCCGCCGGAAAGGCCCATGGCGCGGCCCCGGTCGGCACCGGTGAAGAGGCTGGCGGTGAGCGCGAAGGTGTTGGTCATCATCAGCGCGGCGCCCACGGCCTGACCTACGCGGCAGGCCATCAAGTGGGTGGGCCCGTTGGCCATACCCGCCAGGGCCGAGGCCACGCCGTAGACCAGAAAACCGGCGGAGAAAGTGAGCTTGCGTCCGAGGAGGTCCGACAGCCGGCCGCAAGGAAGATACAGAGCACCCGTCACCAGCGCGTAGACGAATACGATCCAGCCGGCGAAAGTGATATCCGCGCGGAACTCGGTTATGATGACCGGCAGGCTTATGGTAAGCATGCCGACATCCGTGGTGGCGATGAAGACGGAGACCACGACCACCCACAGTGCCCACCAGCGGTGGTTGGGGCCGAAGACGCGGTTGTCGATGAAGTCTCTGAGCCAGGGTGTCATGACGGGTGTGACGGAAACGGGCATGCGCTCGCCCCATCCTTCATAGCGGCTTCTCGTTCAGCACGAAAACGATCGAACAGGTTCGCGCACCGAAGCCGCGGGCGCGGGTTTCGTCAGGAGATCAGGGTTATGGCCATCCGATCCGGCAGGAACTACATCGAGTCGTTGCGCGACGGCCGCGAGGTGTGGCACGCCGGCAAACGCATCGAGGACGTGACCGTCCATCCCGGCTTCACCGGCACCATCAAGACCCTGGCGGACCTGTACGACCGGCAGGCGTCGGCGGAAGACGGCGACACCATGAGCGTCGAGCGCGACGGCGCACGCATCTCCTGCAGCTACCTGCCGCCGGTGGACGCCGGCGACCTCCAGGCCAAGCGACGCAACATCGAGCTGTGGTCGCGGGAGACCTACGGCCAGATGGGGCGCTACCCGGAGTTCTGCGCGGAGCTGGTGGTGGGGATGCTGGACTTCGCCGACACCCTGGCCGCCCACGACCCGCGCTGGGGCGAGAACGCCCGCGCCTACTACCGGCACTGCATCGCCGGCGACCTGTGCCTCACCCACGCCCTCACGGACCAGTTCTACGACCACTCCAAGCGCGTGAGCGAGCAGCAGGACCCGGACCTGGTCATGCACATCATCGGCGAGACTTCGGAGGGGCCGGTGGTCCGGGGGCTGCGCAACCTCGCCACCCTGGCGCCGCTGTCCGACGAGGCGCTGGTCTACCCCATCCGCCCGCGCGACGCGGACGAGCCGGACTACGCCATCGCCTTCGCCATCCCCATGAACGCCCCCGGCCTCAAGATCATCTGCCGGGACCTCTACGCCGAGCACGCCGACCCGGAACGCTTCCCGCTCACCACGCGGTTCGACGAGATCGACGCCACCCTGGTGTTCGAGGACGTGGTGGTGCCGTGGGAGCGGGTCTTTGCCTACAAGGCGCCGGAGCTGGTGGCGGGCTTCCACCGGAACATCCAGACCTGGGCGCAATACGCCACCATGGTGCGCCTCATCACCAAGCTGGAGACCTTCCTCGGCGTGGCGCAACTGCTCACCGAGTGGTCCGGCCGGCACAAGACCCCCAACTCGCAGTTGGGGCTGGCGGCCTTCATCAAGGACCTGGAGATCCAGCGCGACTGCGTGGAGATCGCGGAGAACCGCGGGTACCGCACGGCCGGAGGCCATTGGGCGCCGCTTTTGAGCCCGGCCTACCGGATCCACAGCATCGAGGCGTCGGACCGGGCCGAGCGCAACATGGAGAGCCTGCTCACCAGCTCGCTGGTGCTCACCGGCGGCGGCTCGGACCTGGTCGACGGTGAGCTGGGGCCGGTGGTGGAGCGCTACTTCCGCGGCTGCGCGCCGAGCACGCGCGAGCACCTGCGGCTGCTGGCGGTGGCGGCGGACCTCGTCATGACGCCCTTCGGCAAACGCGGACAGCTCTACGAGCGCCTGCAGAGCGGCGAAGTGGACAACATGCGCCGGCGCCTGCACGCGCAGTTCCAGGAGCGCGACGGCGCCGAGCGGCTGCTGGCGTTCATCAACAAGGACTGGTGACGTTTCCGGGTCCGGAACGCCGTTCAGCGCGTGATGAAACACGAAATGAGCCGCGTGTCCCCTGTTCTCAGGCGCGCCCGCTCGGTCGCCGAGATGATCTCCTTCCGGGGCGGCATCGGCAGCGCGGCCAGCCGGGCCGCGGCGCTGGCGTTTCGTCCGAAGCCCACCGATGTCTTCATCGCCACCTTCCCCAAGTGCGGCACTACCTGGCTGCAACAGATCGTCCACGGGCTCAGGACCCGGGGTTCAATGGACTTCGAGGAGATCACTTTGGTGGTGCCGTGGCTCGAGCTGGCGCTGGATCTCGGCATCGATCCTGATGCGCCTCAGGTCGCGGCGCCGCGCGCGTTCAAGAGCCACCTGAGCTGGCACGACGTCCCCAAGGGGGGCCGCTACATTTCCATGGTGCGGGACCCCGGGGACGTGCTGGTGTCCATGTATCACTTCCACGAGGGTTGGCGTTTCGAGGCCGGGGCCATCACCCTGGAGGACTACTCCCGGAATTTCTTTCTGGCGCCGGAGCGGGACCGAGGCTACTGGAAACACGTGGCCTCGTGGTGGCCACAACGTGGCCGCGAGGACGTGTTGATGCTGAGCTACGAGTCGGCCCTGGCGGACGTGCCCGGAACGGTGCGGCGCATCGCCGGGTTCATTGGCTGTCCGATTGACGACGAGCTGCTGGAGATCGTCGTCCGCCAATCCTCCATCGGATTCATGAAGGCGCACGGAACTCGGTTCGACGACCACGTGCTGCGCGCCGCGCGAAATGCCGCCAACGGCTTGCCGCCCGGAGGCGCATCGTCCAAGTTGAGGGGCGGCCGGGTGGGCGACCACGTGGACAGGCTGCCGATGGACGTGCGGGCAGCCCTGGACGGCATTTGGCGCGAGGCGATGGAGAGCCGTTTCGGGCTCGCGTCCTACCCCGAGATGGTGGCCGCCCTCGGCCCCGCCGACGGCTCGCTGGCCGTTGGTTAGTCAGGGAGCGCCCTGCCTTCAGTGCTTTCCGTGGCCGCCCGGGCTGGTGAGGATTCGGTGGATGTCGGCTTGTGTGTAAACCTCGCGGGCAAATTCGAAGGTACCCGGTCCACGCAACTCATCGGCAGCCCGCCGCACCTGAGACATCGCCGCCTTGGCAAGGTTGCTGCCGACGGTCACCCGCCTGACGCCCAGATCGCGAAGCTTCGGAACCGGCGGAGTGTTCGCGCCGGCCAGCACGTTCATCGGCCCGTCGATGGCGGCGGCCAGCCGGCCGATCAGC
>JAPOPM010000163.1 GCA_026712905.1 Deltaproteobacteria bacterium | reverse complement strand
GGCGGCCTTGTGGGCGGCGTGGCCGGTGGTGTTGGTGGACTTGCTGCCGCCGGTGCCGGGGTCCCAGGGCGAGTTGTCGGTGTCCTCGACCCGGATGCGAATGCTCTCGGGCGCGGTGCCCAGGGTCTCGCTGACGATCTGCACGATGGCGGTGTGGATGCCGGGCCCCACGTCGGGCACGCCGACGAGGACCGTCACGGTACCGTCTTCATCCAGATCGATGCCCGCGTTGGCGTTGCCGCCGCCGGCGCCGCGCTCGTAGAGGGCGATGCCGCGTCCGCGGTTGGGTCCGGGCGGGCTCTTGCGCCATCCCGACGCCTCCACCGCCTTCTCCAGGGTCTCCTTGGCCAGGATGCCGTCCCATTTGGCGCCCAGAGGCGAGGTGTCGCCGGGGTCCAGCAGGTTGTGCAGCCGGAAGTCCGCGGGGTCGATGTCCATCTCCCTGGCGATCTGGCCCATCAGCGACTCCACGGCGAAGACGATCTGCGGGCTCCCCGGGGTGCGGGTTTGTGTGCACGGGACCTGATTGGTGTAGGCGCACACGGTCTCGATGCGGATGGCGGGTACGCGGTAGTAACTGGCCAGCCGTTTTGCGCCCATCACGGTGATCTCGGGATTGGCCTTCCAGGCCGCGTACGCACCGCCCGCGAATGTGACGATGCCTTCGATGGCCGTGAGGGTACCGTCGTTCTTGACCCCCGCCCGCAGCGTCACCACCGCCGGATGGCGGTGGGCCGCGGTGGCGATCTCTTCGGTGTAGGTGAGCACCAACCGTACCGGCCGGCCCGTCTCCTTGGCCAGGAAGTAGCAAACCGGGGTGTCGATCATGGAAGCCTTGCCGCCGAAGTCGCCGCCCACCGAGAGAATGTGGACGTTGACCTTCTCGGGCTCCAGGCCGAGGTCCTGGGCGAGCCGGTTCTTGAGCGCGAACGGCCCCTTGTTGGAGGCCCACACTTCCACGTTACCGGAAGCATCCACCGCCACGGTGCAGGCATGGGGCTCCAGATAACCGTGGTGGGCCAGTTGTGTGGCAAAGGTGCCCTCGAACACCCGGTCGGCGCTCTTGAAGCCTTCCTCGATGTCGCCGTTTCCCCAAACGCTGTGGGACTGGACGTTGGGCAGGTCCGGGTCCACGCCCTCCGCCAGCGGCGGGGCGTTCTTGTAATCTCGCGGCGCGTCGTGCAGCGCCTCGGTGCCGGTCTTTACGGCCTCCAGCGGATCATACACGCCGGGCAACTCCTCGTAGTCCACCTCGATGAGGCGTAGCGCGTCGTCGGCGATCTCCGGGGTGTCCGCGGCCACCGCGGCTACCGGGTCGCCGACGAACCGGACCTTGTCCGTCGCCAGCACGGGCATGTCCTTCATCCGCAGCCCCACGTACACTTCCGGCAGGTCCGCGCCGGTGAGGACGGCGTGGACGCCCGGTAGCGCCTTGGCCGCGGCGGTATCGATCTTGCGAATCCGCGCGTGGGCGAGCGGGCTGCGAAGGACTTTGGCGTACAGGGATTCGGGTATCGGCAAGTCCGCGGCGTAGCGCGTGGCGCCGGTGACTTTATCCGCGCCCTCGATGCGCGGCATGGGCTTTCCGACTGTCTGATAGGCCAAGGTTCACCTCCGGTTGGTTCGCAGCGTGACTGCCGATTCAGGGTGCTGTTTCAGTTCAGTATCCGGGCCGCGTTCGCGCCCAGGATCTTGCGCTTGTTTTCTTCGGTGAGCTTGTCGCTCTCCAGGATGGGCCGGGTCACCGTGCCGGGAGGGGAAGAGTCCCAGTGCGGCGTGTCCGTGGCCAGCACCAGGTTGTCGTCGCCGAGCATCTCCACCGCCACCTCGAAGTGCTCGTCCTCGAACGGCTCGCAGCCCACGTACACCTGCCGCATGAAATACTCGCTCGGCTTCATCTTGAGCCACGGCACCAAGTGCGGCAGCTTCTCGAAGTGCTCGTCCATGCGCCCCAGCCACCAAGGCATCTGGGAGGCGCCGGTCTCGAGGCACACGAGGTTCAGCTTCGGGAACCGTTCCAGCACGCCGCCGCAGATGAACGACATCATGCACACCATGGACTCGAAGACACGCCCCACCATGTGCGAGAAGAAGAAGTTGTCCGCGAACCGTTCCTGGCCCATGGAATCGTGCTTGGTGTCGTGGACGATGATCGGCCAGTTCAGGTTCTCCAGTTCGGCGTAGATGGGATCGTAGTAGGGGTCCCAACACAAGCGTCCGGCCACCGGCACCGCCTTCATGTTGAGGGCCTGGTTGCCCATGTCGGCCATGCGGTGCAGTTCCTTGACCGCCAGGTCCACGTCCTGCCAAGGGATGACGCCCGCCCATTGCAGGCGTTCCGGAAACTCGTTGGCGTACTGCCGCATGTAGTCGTTTTCGGCGCGGCAATAGGCCGTGGCCAGTTCCGGGTCGTCCGGAAACCACACCAGGTCCAGCGCGGGCGAGTTGGGCGACAGCACGGCCACATCGATGCCGTCCTTGTCGAGGTTGCGCACGCGCCCGCCGGCCGCCAGGTCTTCCGCCTTGTGCCATTGGGGCTTTTCGCCGCTCTGCCGGGTCACTTCCGAACCCACCATGATACGCGTCCCCACCAGGGTCTTGCGCCTTTCGTCGGGTGCCGTGGGAAGCGGCCGCGGAAGGTGTTCCTTCCACGCATCCTCGATGCAGTGCTTCCAGTTCGCCACGTCGCCCACCAAGTGGCTGTCGAGATCGATGACCTTGGTACCGTTGATGGCCATGGGGATCCTCCTCTTGGGATGACCGCTGTCCCCGCGCGGCGCGGCGCCGTACGGAAGCGAAAGCGGCGGGATCGGCGGTGCGCCGAAACGATAAGCCGTCAAGCGTGGAGCGTTCGGTCCCGCGCGGGTCTCTGTTGACGCGGTGGGGCCGGACACTCGTTCGTTGATGTTGAATACCGCTCCTGGACGGGCAGTTCAAGGGATGGCAGACTGCCCCGGACGGGGCCGCCGGCCCCGATTCCACGAGCCGGCAAGGGCAGGGTCCTGCGTGACCCCCGCGCGGCGACGGGCGTACCTGTGACGCCGTAAGTCGGCTACACACGAAACGGGAGGCCAGGCATGCTGTTCATCAAGGAAACCCCGGCGGCCACCATCATTCCCATGGCGCAGGCCATCGAGGCCGTGGAGGAATCCCTGGCGGAAACTTCCCGCGGCAACGCCGTGGTGCTGCCGCGCCGGCGCATCCACCACGCCAACCGGATGCTCTTCGGCGTGTTGCCGGGCTCCTTCAAGGGCGCCATGGGCGCCTACCTCCAGACCGATCAGGACCGGGCCATCCACCACGAGACCGTGATCCTCTACAGCGTCGATTCCGGCGAGCCCCTGATCCTGTTCCAGGACTGCGGCATCAACGAGCTTCGCACCGGCGCGGCGGGCGGCGTCGGCGCCAAGTACCTGGCCCCGCCCGACGCCACGCGGGTGGCGGTGATCGGCAGCGAGAAGCACGCCTTCACGCAGCTCGAGGCCGTGTGCGCCGTGCGTCCCATCGAGACCGTCCGGGTGTTCAGTCCCACCCCGGCGAACCGGCTCCGATTCGCCGAACGCGCCGGGAACGCTCTGGATCTGGAGGCAACGGCCGTGAATGGCGCCGAGGCCGCGTTGGACGGCGCGGACATCGCCATCACCGCCACCAACGCCCAGAGCCCGGTGTTCGAAGGCCGGGCCCTGCGTCCCGGGATGCATGTCACGTCCATCGCCAACGGCGACAAGACCCGCGTGCGCGCGGAGATCGACCACGAGACCATGACCCGCGCGGCCAGGGTCTGCGTCACCTCCCGGTCCACCCTTGAAACCAACCAGAGCGACGTGTTCCGCGCGGTCCGCGACGGCGTGCTCGCCTGGGACGGCGTCTGCGAGCTTGGGGACGTGATCCTCGGCAACGCGCCGGGCCGCACCGCCCCGGAAGAGATCACGCTGTTCAAGCTCCAGGGTCTGGGGATCATGGACCTCGCGGTGGGACTGCGAGCGTACGAGGCGCTAAAGGACTCCGGTTCGGTGCGGCGGCTCTAGCGTCCTGCCCGGTTGGCTCGCACCACAGAAGGGAACGATCCCATGGAAGTTCGTCGTCTTGCGGTCTGCCTCATGGTCGCTGCCATTGGATGGGTCACGAATAACAGCGCGGCTCTCGGTCAAGACGTTCTGATCAGCAACGTCACTGTTATCTCGCCGGAGCGGGAGGCCCCGTCGGAACCGACGAACGTGTTGGTGCGGGAAGGGCGGATCGCCGGCATCGGGCACGAGCGCTCGCTGGACGCCCATGGCTCCGGGCAGGTCATCGACGGTACCGGACGTTACCTCGCCCCCGGACTGATCGACGGCCATACCCACCTGAGCGAAATTCCAGGGATGACCTACCGGCATGAAGTGGCCCATCCGGACATCGCCCGCGCCGCGCGCCGGCAGATTCCGCGCAGCTACCTGTTCCATGGCTTCACCACGGTGATCGACCTGATCGCGCAGCCCGACGTCATTGCGGAGTGGAACCGGCAGGACGTCCGCCCTCACGCGCACTTTTGCGGGGCGGCGCCCGTCTTCGACGGTTATCCCATGAACTTCATCCCGAAGCCCCTCCGGTACCGGATCATGCCCTATTTCCTGTTCGACGAGGCGCGGGCCGACGCGTTTCCCGACGGGTTCGAGCCGGCGGAGCATACACCGAAGGGCGTGGTCGAACGGATGCACGGCGACGGCGCGGTCTGCGTCAAGACGGTGTTTGAACGCGGGTTCGGCGGCCGCCGCCATCTGCCGGTGCCCACCAAAGAGATGATCCGGGACCTGGTGGCCGCCGCGCACGCGCGCGGCATGCCGGTGCTGCTGCACGCCAATTCCCAATCCGCCCAGGCCTTCGGCGTCGAGGCGGGCGTCGACGTTCTCGCTCACGGCATGTGGAACTGGGCCGACAGGAAAGCCACCGAACTGAACCCGGAGGTCACCCGAATACTCGACGCCATCGTCCAGCGGAACATCGTTTGGCAGCCCACCATACAAGTGCTCTACGGCGAGCGTGACCTGCACGACCCCGACTATCTCTCCAGCCCCGAGTTCAAGCACGTGCTGCCGTGGAGCCTGATCGACTGGTATGGAACCCGGGAGGGGCAGTGGCTGCGCGATCGGATGCGCGCCAATCCAAGGGTGGCGCGGGCGCTGGAGAGCGGTGGCTGGAGAGGCTTCGCCGCCAGACCGATAGCGCGCGTCACCGCCGCGCTCTCCTATCTCGCCTCGAACGGTGGGCGGCTGAGCTTCGGCAGCGACACCCCGAGCAGTCCCACCTACGCCAATCCCCCGGGTCTCAACGGCCGGCAGGAAATGCGCCGTTGGCTGGCAGCAGGCGTCACTCCCGCTCAGTTGTTCCGCGCCGCGACCATCGTGAACGCGGAGATCTTCGGCCTGCGTGACGTCGTCGGGACGGTGGAAGTGGGAAAACGCGCGGACCTGTTGCTGTTGGCAAGGAACCCAATGGAGGACGTCGCCGCATACGATGAGATTGTCATCGTCATCCTTGCTGGGCGCGTTCTGCATCGGGCGGACCTGTCCGCCAAGGCCGCGCGATAGGGCAGGCACAACACGGCGCCTCGGGCGGCTTGCGGCTTGGCAACCGTTCCGTTAGGCCGTGCGAACCAATCGGGACACGGTTGCGTTTGGCGCGCGGCGACGACATATGTCTGCACAATGTGGGCATTGACAGCCTCCGCTCGACTGGCCCGGCACGGGCTCACGGAACGGCGGCTTGCGGCTTCGAAACCCCGGCACCGTCCTGATGTTGTCCATGCACCAGCCCCTGCAGTCCATGGAGATGGCGAGCTCGCTGCTTCCACCTGCTCACCTGGTTCGGGTGGATCTTGTGCCGCACAGCGATCTCCTGGATTGTCTTGTCCCCCGCAGCGCCTCCAGTACCACGTCACCGACGTCAGGACTGGTTGACAAGAAGCTAGCTTGTAGCTATCATTTTGTAGTTACAGTCTGGACCTGATCGTTGCACTGGACATGGGACGAAGACAAGAGCCAAGCCAACAGGCGAAAGCACGGGCTCGGCTTCGACACTGCGAAGCTAGTGTTCGAAGATCCTTTGGCAGCCCACCGGCCGTATCCGAATACAGACGAGGAACGCTGGCACACCATCGGCATGGTAGGCAACGTGATCGTGATGGTGGCACACACTTGGCCTAGGGCGGAGCCTGGGACCGGCATTGAAGTGGGTCGCATCATCAGTGCCCGGAGCGACCGTCCACGAAAGGGGAGCCTATGAAGAAGGCGACTTCTAGAGCACCTGAAAAGGAGCAGAAGGCGGAGATCAAAGCACTTGCGAACCTTCCGGACGAGAAGATCGATACAACCGATATACCCGAGATTCTCGACTGGTCCGGTGCTAGACGCGGCATGCTCTACCGGCCGGTGAAACAACAGATCACCCTGAGATTGGATGCCGACGTGTTGGCATGGTTCAAAGCAAACGCCCCAGGAGGACGCGGGTACCAGACCGAGATCAACCGCGTGCTTCGGGAGCATGCTCAACGAGCCGTGAACTACTCATAGGCGCTCGGTCCGCTTCAGCCGCAGGATCTCCCGCCGGACCATTTCCTGCCAGGAGGCGCCGGGCCGGTCGGTCCAGTTGCCCGGCAGGTCGATGATCCCACCTTTCCGTTTGAACGAATGGGCTTGGCTCAGGGCCTGGGTCAGCAGGGACTCGTGGCGGCGGCGCGCCTTGGGGCGGCCGAAGGTCCGGCCAACGGGATTGTCCACGCAGACGGCCCTGGGCGGCTTGACGCGCTCCACGATGTCCCGGACCGTGCCTATCAGGAGCGTCGGCACGCCCAGGCTCTCCACGACGTTGGCGACGAGACTCACGGTCTCGTGGCAGTAGGGTCAGTAGGGGACCATCAGGGCGAGGTCCACGCGCATGGCCGTGAGCCTGCGCGCCAGCTCCGGCGCGAGTTCTTCGGTGATGGCGGCGTGGTCGGAGATGCCGCCGTAGATGGAGAAGTGAGTGCGGGCTACGCTGCCGATGACTCCTGTCCGCGCCAGTTCCTGCAACGTCCGCCTGGGAAAGACCACCTCGGCATCCCTGCGAACGTCGGCGCCCACGGGAGAGTGATGGTCGACCGTGACCGCCACGTCCGGGTCCGCGGCGATGCGGCGGTGGCTGGGGTCGCCCCCCGCCGTGAAGGCGCGCTGGTTGGTCTGCCGGATGGCCGCGCTGGTGACGAGGCTCACGCGCATCTCGTTCAGCGGTCGGGCGAGGGGTTGCCAGCCGATGCGGGGTGCGCGGTACAGCTTGCGCGGCGGCCTGGGGGCGGCGTTCTGCGCGAGGATCGGCAGATAGTCGAGAGCCATGACCGTGGGCTCAGCCGTCTTGCGCGGGTTGGTTCACGTACACCGGGCCGCCTTTGCCGATGCGTTCCCGGTCTTCCCGGGGCAGCTCCTTGATGTCCCTTCGCAGCTCGTAGTTGATGTGCTTGATGTCTTCCGACGGGCCCGAGCGGTTGCCCATGAGGATCATCGGGCCGGTGCCGGAGTTCTCGAGCTGGTAGAACTCGCCGCCGTGGATGAGCGCCACCATGCCCGGCGTCAGCACCGCCTTGCCGCCGTCGGGGAAGTGCATGGTGCACTCGCCGTCCATGACGTAGAAGCTCTGGTCGGCGTTGTGGCAGTGCATGTCGTCCTTGTCCCCGGGCTCGCGATAGACGTGCACCCAGGTGTGGAAGCGCTTGGTGTTGAGCACGACCTCGCGCTTGAGGTCCTTGCGCCCCTTGTCCATCAGATCCATGACTTCGATGGCCATGTCGTTCTCCCTTCCAAAAAAACTTGACCGTGGCTGTTCATCCCGCCGGCCGGGTGATGCCCGCGCTCACGCGGCCCGGTCCCACTTGTCCACGTCCACTTCCCAGCCCTTGTTCTGGGACAGGTCCAGGGCGTTCCCCTCGGGGTCCCGGAAGCGAAACTCGGCGTACGGCCGATCCGGCGGACGCGGTTTCACCGCCACCACGCTCCCCAGCTCGTCCAGCTTCCGCGCCAGATCGTTTACGAGGAAACCCATGTGGTTCACGCCGAAGCGCTTCTCATGCCCAACGCTGGCGGTGAAGAACGGGTGAATGGCAAGGTTGGTGGAGCCGTCGCCGCAAAAGCGGTTGAGCTGGCCGTTGCGCCGCCGCTCGTAGCTGTTGCCGACCTCCCGGAGCCCCAGCACCTGGGTGTAGAATTGGAGGACCATCTCCGGATCGAGAGCGTTGAAGGCGACGTGGGCGATGCGCGGCAGCTCGGGTTCCCCCTCCACGCCGAAACTCGCTTCCGACAGGGTCACGGGATTGCACTCCGGGTCGAAGATGCGGATCGTGCCGTGGTGAAGGCCGCCGGGCTCGGCGATCACCATGCCCCGGGGGTTGAACTTCTGGTAACGCGCCCGTACCTCGGCAAGATTCTCCACCTGAAGGCCGATGTGGTGCAGCCCCCGGCGCATGTACAACTCGCCCAGGGATTGCCGCTTGCGGAACAGGGTGAGGTTGTAGAGGCCCTCGGTGAGGGAGACGTCCCCTTCGGGCGAGCGTCCCAGCTCCTTCATGCCGAGGTACTGGGTGTAGAAGCCCGCCAGTGCGTCGGGGTCGCGGCTCAGGGTGGCCACGTAGCGGATTCTGGCCATGTTCGTCCCTCCTCTGTGGGGCGGTGGGTGCCGTTCAGGTTTGGCTGTGCCGATATGGGTAGTGTATAGTCTCGTTTCAATTCGCCGTGCAACCCTTTCAGGGAAGGAGCGACCCTCACATGCCGGATCCCAAACTGACCATGGCCCTGTCCCACTACGACAGGCACGTGCCCCTGTTCGACGGAAGCGTCAACGCCGAAGGCCTGGACATCGAGGTGCTGGAGATCGGCCAGTCCCACCCGCTGAGGCAGGGCTCCCGGCGCCACGAGCGCATGCTCCAGGGCGAGTTCGACATCGGCGAGTTGTCGCTGTCGTCGTATCTCATCTCCCAGAGCCGCGACATGCCCATCAAGGCCATCCCGGTGTTCCCGCGGCGGCTGTTCAGCCTGTCGCAGATGTGGGTCAACGTGGACGCGGGCATCGAGTCGCCCAAGGACCTCATCGGCAGGACCGTGGGGCTGAGCACCTTCCAGACGACCCTTTCCGTACTCGCCAAGGGCGACCTGCAGAGCGAGTACGACGTGCCCTGGCGCGAGATCGACTGGGTCATCGACCGGCCCGAGGCCCTGCCCATCGAGGCCGAAGGCGTGCGCATCCGCTACCTGGAGAAGGGCGAGAGCATCGGCGCCATGCTGGAGCGGGGCGAGATCGACGCCCTGATGATGCCCCATCCGCCGGACGAGGTGGTGGACGGCTCGGACAAGATCCGCCGTCTGTTCCGCGACGCCCGCGCCGAGGAGCTCAAGTACTACCGCAAGAACGGCTTCTACCCCATCATGCACGTGGTGGCCTTCAAGAACGAGGTGCTGGAGAAGTATCCCTTCGCCGTGCAGAGCGTCATGGACGCCTTCGAGAACGCCAAGACGGCGTGCCGCGAGTACTACGCCGATCCCAACTGGTCCAGCCTGGCGTGGACCCGGCACCTCTACGAAGAGGAGCGAGCCGCCCTGGGCGAGGACTACTGGCCCTACGGCCTCAAGCGCAACCGCGCCAACCTGGAACGCTTCATGGGTTACTCCCACGACCAGGGGCTCATGGACAGGGCCGTGGCGGTGGACGAGCTGTTCGTGGAGTCGACGCTGGACTCATGAGACAGAGTGGCGCCGGAGCGGTACCCGAGGGCGGCGCCGGCGCCACGCCACCCTGCCGCGAACGCGGCATCCCCGATCCTATGATCATCACCGGGGCCGCAAACGCGACGTTTCCGACCGATTGACCATCCATGCCCACCCAACAGGAGATTCACGGCGCGTCCGACGCGGAGTTCGTCGCACGCATGGTGGAGCGCTACCCCAGGCGTTTCAATGATCAATACTGGTCCGTCTTCAGGGCCAACGTGGGGCGGCATCTTCCCGCCGAGCCCGCCATCGCGGATCTGGGCTGCGGCCCGGGGTTGTTCCTGCGCGACGTCTCCGAACGCCACCAAGGCAGCCGGCTTTACGGTTTCGACGTCACCCCGGCCATGATCGAGCACGCGCGCGGGCTGCGCTACCGGGGTGCGCCGCCGACGCTGGAAGTGCACGATGTCGAGAAAGAGCCGTTGTCGCTAGGCGCCGGCAGCATGGACTTGGTATCCATGACCGGAGTGCTTCACGTCCTGGACGACCCCTTTGCCGTGCTGGCGGAGGTACAACGGGTGCTTCGCCCCGGCGGCCTGTTCCTGCTCGACGACTGGGTGCGCATGCCGCTCGCCCTTTATGTCCAGGACCGGCCGCGCGACCGCACCGAGCCGCCGGAGCGGCAGCGCGCGGGCTGGTTCCGCATGTTCCCGTTCCACAACAAGTACACCGCGGACGATTGGAAATGGCTGCTCGCCGAAGCAGGCTTCTCGCTGGTGTCCAGCGTCCAGATCAGGCCGCAGTCGCAGATCTTCGTGGCGGTGGTGCGTACGCCGTTCGATCCCGCTTGAACGCGCGCGTGGAGGGGATAAACTTACCCTTACGCTTTCGATCCAGGCGTTTTGCTGTCTTCGGACCCTCCTTTCATGGATATTCCGGATTCCGATTCCGGATTTGCATGGCTTTGACAGCGGGTGTACGGTAGTGGCATGGTCCCACGAGAGGCGGAGCCGCTGGTCCGGACACTGGCGCGCGAGTTCAAGGTCGTAGCGGTCGTCGGGCCGCGTCAATCGGGAAAGACCACGCTGGCGAAGACCGTCTTTGTCGCCAAGCCATACGCGAGCCTTGAGGATCTGGACGTCCTCGGCTTTGCGCGGGACGACCCACGCGGTTTCCTCGGTCAGTTTCCCGCCGGCGCGGTCATCGACGAAGCGCAGCGGTGTCCCGACCTGTTTTCCTACCTGCAAGCGGTCGTTGACAGAGACCGTGCACCGGGGCAGTTCGTGCTTACCGGTTCTCAGCACTTCGGGTTGATGCAGCGCATTACGCAGTCCTTGGCGGGACGGGTCGGCTTCGTCCATCTGCTGCCTTTCTCGGCCGGGGAGTTGCACTCGGCCGAGTGGTTGCCGGATTCCCTCGATGAGGTGTTGCTGCACGGGGGCTATCCGCCGATCTTCGACATGCGGGCGGCTCCGGAACGCTGGTACAACGCCTATCTCAACACCTACGTGGAGCGCGACGTCCGGCAACTACGGAACATCCAGGATCTATCGACCTTCCATCTGGTATTGCGGCTGTGCGCCGCGTCGGTTGGTCAGCTTGCCGACCTGACCCGCATCGGCAACGATGCCGGCGTCGACCAGAAGACGGTCCGCGCTTGGCTCAATCTGCTGGAGGCTTCGTTCATCCTGTTTCGCTTGCAGCCTCACCAACGTAGTTTCCGCAAACGGCTGGTAAAGACGCCGAAGCTCTATTTCTACGACGTGGGCTTGGCCGCCCGGTTGATCGGCATCGAGTCATCCGCCCAAATGCGCACCCATTCATTGCGCGGTGCACTGTTCGAGAACTGGGTCGTCACTGAATTTCTGAAGCGGCGCTGGAACGAGGGTAAACAGTCGAACCTGTTCTTCTGGCGCAGCCACGGCGGCCTGGAGATCGATCTGGTTCTGGAGCAAGGGCAGTTGCTGGCGCCGGTCGAGATCAAGTCGGGCGCAACGGTCGTTCCGGCTTGGCTGCGAACGTTGCGTCGCTGGCGCGAGTTGGCGGGAGAGGCCGCCGGCCGGCCGCTCATCGTATATGGCGGCGACCAGGCGCAACAACGCACCGATGCCGACATCGTACCCTGGCGCCAACTGTGGCGGTAACGGGTCTACCGACCCACTGCCGTGCGTCGGACATCGAAGCGATGATTCACGAGGACTCGTCCCTCCGAACCAATGGAAAGACGCACTCTCGAACGAGTCAGCTTGCGCCCTTGCTGTTGCCGTCTTCCTCGCGGTAGAGCCCGAGCCGTTCCAGTAGAGGGCGATCCGTGGCGGAAAAGAGGACGGCGGGCTCCGTGTCGGAGCCGTTTCTGTGTCGATGCCAGCTCCAGTTGGGAACGACCATGAAATCGCCTTCTTCCCAGGCGAGTTCCGTGTCTCCGACTTCGACGACGCCGGAGCCGCGGAAACCATGGTACAGGTGGTTGGCGGTGTGGCGGTGGAGCAAGGTGTGCTCTCCCGGGTCCAGCATCTGAGTCCAACACGAAAACGTCGGGAATGTCGGTCCTCCCGTGACCGCGTCGCGGTACTCAAGGCAACGCCCGTCGTAAGCGCTCTTGTCTTCGGCAAGCATCTCGGTCAGAGCGGGCAGGGTCTCGCGCCACTTGTAGACCAGTTGTTTGAGGCTCCTTCCCGGAGGGGCAAGGCCGCCGGGATTCCGGACCGTGGTGTCGGTGGCGCTGTTGAAGAGTTTCAGCTCCTCGGCAGGGTGCGGCTCTTGAAACATCGTGCGCAGCATGGCCATGAGGCCCACGTCGAGAACGTCGATCCAGACCGCGTCCCGATCGGATTCATTGATGTGGTTGTGCCAGCTCCAGTTCGGCTGAACCACGAGGTCGCCCGGCTCCATGACGGATTTCTCGCCGTTGGTGACGGTGTAGGCGTCCGTTCCCCCTTCAAGAATGAACCGTATGGCCGCGGCCGTGTGCCGGTGGGCGTATACCGCCTCCCCGGGCTTGACCAACTGCACCGCCATGACCAGCGTGTGGCTCGTTCCTCCGGCGATGTCCGGATGGACGAGCGTGATGGCGCGCCGGGAGCCCTTGAAGTTCGTCGGCACGATTCTTGACGCGGCCTCCAGGCCCTCCTGAATCTTCGCCCACCTCCAGAGATGGGGTGCTCCGAACGGTCGAGGCTCGGTGAAGTACCGCTCTTCGCCGACCCACAATCCTCTCATGGACTCGCTTTCGAGGAGGTCGTCCAGGGTTTTCAGGTCGGTGATGCGCTGGGTGCCTGGCACAGGACTCTCCCGAATCGAGCCTACCGGCTCCCCTCCAACTGCGGCATCACTCTCTTGTGGAAGAGGTCCAGGGAAGCGAGCACCTTGCTGTGGGGAAGGTTGCCGATGTGGAACATTCCCATGAAGTGCTCGGCGCCGACGGTATGCATTTGCTCGTTGAGTCTACGGGCGACCGTATCCGGGCTCCCGGCGATGACGTACCCGACCCGGTCGAGTTCTTCCCAACCGAGCGCCGAGAAGTCGTGCCGCTGGCGGTTCTCTTCGCGGAAGTAGTTGAATGACTTGTCGGTGTACAGGGCTTCCCTGACGCGCGCCCCCTGCGCGGTGGCCGTCTGCTTGAAACCGCGATTCAGGAGCGTGAAGAAGTAGCGCAATGCCGGTTCGGCGATTTCGCGCGCCTTCTCGTCCGTTTCATCCACGTAGATATGCCGGCACAGGATGAACTGCCCGGGGTCGGCTTCCCAGCCTTCATCCCGGGCCACCTTGCGGTAGTAGTCGAAGGTGTCCTCGATCTGGCTGGCGGTCTGGTACACCTGGGCGATGGGTATACGGCGCCGCGCACACCACTCGATGGATTCGGCGCTGCGCGCGGCGACCCAGATCGTCGGGTGGGGCTGCTGGATGGGGCGGGGCCAGGTGGCGCAGTTGTCGAGGTGGAAGAACTCGCCGTGGTAGCTCCAGACGGGCTCGGTCCATGCCCTCAGGATCAGTTCGAAAGCCTCTTCGAAACGCCCGCGCGATTCCTTCGGATCGATGTTGTACCAGAGGTATTCCGGAGGGATGCCGCGCACAAAACCCGCGATCAGGCGGCCGCCCGACATGCAGTCGACCATGGCGTACTCTTCCGCCACACGGACCGGGTGGTGACGCAACGGCAGGACGTTGCCGAGCACGCCGATCTTGATCTGACTGGTCCTCTGACTCAGCGCCGCGGCCACCAGGTTGGGTGACGGCATGGTGCCGTAGGCGCTGTAGTGGTGCTCGTTGAACAGGACCCCTTCGAAGCCGAGCTGCTCGCAATGCTCCATCTCGTAGAAGTGCTCTTCGTAGTTGCGATGGCCTTCGAGCGGATCGAACAGGTTGCTGGGCAGGGGCGTGCCCGGGATGTCCATGGGCACGTGCGGATAGGCGAGCAGGTCGAAGTTGTAGATTTTCATGTGTTCTCGTTTCGGAGCAGGCGGAACGCGCCTACGCGTAGCTCTCGTAGATGCTGTCGAATTTTCCCAGCTTCAGGCGTACCGTATGTTGCGCGGCTTCCCGTACGAGCTGCTGTTCGCGCGGTGTCCTGGCCATACGAGCGATGACGTCCGAGGCCATCGCGGTGTGCTCTTCATCCGCGACCATGTGCACGGTGAAGAACTCACAGGCCTCGTCTCCAAGGTCGTAGTGCTTGCGCGCGTAGGTGTTGAACTCCTCCGAGTACCGCCGGACCATGCTCTCGTCCACCAGGGCTCCGACACGGTTCTCCGCCGGCGACCCCAACAGCATACCGTGGATCATCCGGCTCGTGTGCACGAGGCACCCGAAGACCGGCGTGGCGTCGGCGAAGTCCTCTTCGCCGAGCCCCAGCGCCAGGCCAAAGCGTTTGGCCAGATCGGGATGCGTGCTCTCTTCCTCGAACTGGTAGGCGAAATGGTTGTAGAGCTGGTTGTCGTGGGCGTTCTTCACCATGCAGAGGGCGAAGCCCTTGAGCAGGACGACGTTGTGGAGATAGTGCTGCAGCGACCACCCCTGCAGCCGCCGCACGGAGAGGCTTCCTTCCCGCAGTTCGGAGAAATAGCGGTTCTCCATCAGTCGCTGGATTCCGGGCTCGATGATCTCGTCGAGGATGGAGTCGACGAATGTCGCGTTGGCCATGCTCCCCTTTATTTCGAATCGTTCGGACCTGTCAAACAGAAGCGAACGCTGTTCCGAAACCAACCCTCGGGGCGGCTGAGCGCGTTCGCTGAACGTTTGACAATGGTTTTGCCCCCATCGTAGTGTCCGGGAATTCAACGGGCTCCGTGGCCATCACGCAGGTGCCTAGGGAGGTGTGTATGAACCGCAAAGCACCAGCCGGAGTAGCCCTGCTTACTCTCATCGTTGCCCTGTGCGCATGGTTTTATCCAGGGTCACCGGCACACGCGGCGTCTTCCTTCTACGAAGGCAAGACGATCAAGGTCATCGTCGGGGTCAACCCGGGCGGCGGCTTCGATACGTTCGCACGAATGCTGGCGCGGCATCTCCCGCTCCATATACCGGGCAAGCCGAAGTTCATCGTGCAGAACATGCCGGGGGCGGGCAGCCTGATAGCGGCCAACCGAGTCTACGCGGAACAACCCGGAGACGGTCTCACGATCGTCAACTTCGCCGCGGGCATCGTGATGCAGGCGTTGATCGGTGACCCGGCGGCCAAGTTCGACCCCAAGGGGTTCCTCTTCCTGGGTGATCCTTCCCTGCCGGCGCTGCCGAGAGTCCTGTGGGTACGGGGCGACCTGCCGATACGCACCCTCGCGGATCTGAAAAAGAGGAAGGAACCCCTCGCCGTGGGCGCCACGGGCGTGGGCCAGTCCGCCGCCGTCATGGGCGAATTCGAACGCGCACTCGGACTCCCGATCAAGGTTGTCACCGGGTACAAGGGTTCCACCGGCATCCTCGCGGCGCTGGAACGGAAAGAGCTGGAGGGGATGAATCTCTCCCTCCATTTCGTCCAGGACCGGTACGGGCACTTCATCGAGAACGGCACCATCCGCCCGTTCCTGGCCATCGGCACCGGCCCTGGGGCGGAAGCGCCTCCCGGAGTGGCGACCCTGAGGGACCTGACCCTCAACTCCGACCAGCGGAAGCTGGCCGATTTCCTGATTCAGAGTTGGAGCATCCTTCGCCTGTATGCACTTCCTCCAGGAACGCCGCCGGACCGATTGCAAGTGTTGCAGGAAGCCTTCCTCAAGGCCCTCGCCAGCCCCCAGTTCGTCAGCGAGGCGAAGCGTCAGGGCATCAGGGTCTCTCCGCGTTCGGGAAAGGACGTCGCCCGGATCATACAGCTCATGACCGACGCCCCTCCGGCCGTCGTCGCCCAATACAAGAAATTCCTGGGTCTCAAGAAATAGCCGTTTGGTTGACGGTTCGGGCATCCGCTGTTAACCGTTGAGCATCGAAACCACGCCGGAATCTTCCGGACAGGGAGTGCTCATGGACAGCCACGAATTCGCCAAAAAGGTGCAGCAGCGGGTCGCCGAGTTCTGCAAGGGCCTGGACGACAACCTGCCGGCCTACAGCTACATTCCGCTCACCACCGACGACATGCGCGTCAAGGTCATGCAGAGCCGGCTCTTCAACGAGGTGCGCGCCGCCGAGGTCTTCGGCACATGGCTCAAGACCACGCCGCAGCTCGAGATCAAGGCCATTCTGGCGGAGGCCATTCACGAGGAGTTCGTCCACGCGGAGTACCTGTCGGAAGCGTTGAAGAGCAAGGGTGCGGTGCCCCACGACTACAAGCCGCTACCCGCCCAGATGGCGATGTTTAATGGTTTCGAGTCGCTGACGGACACCTGCGAGCGGATCGCGGCGTTTCCCTTTGCCGGTGAGGGCGTGGCCGACTACCTGATCGGCAAGAGCCTCGAGGTCGGCACCGTGCCCGAATGGGTCACCGGCCCGTACCAGAAGATCCACGACGACGAAGAGGAGCACGGCAACTATCCCTTCGATCTGCTGGTCAAGTACGCCACCACTCCCGAGGTCCAGGACCGCGTCGTGCGCGGCGTGGAGATGAGCCTCATGCTCCGGCGCCAGTACTTCGACAACCTGGACCGCTGGGTTTATCAGGATAGCTGGACGTAGGCTTGATCGGGGTCAGGGCAGCAGCAGGCCCGACCTGAGCAGCGCTCCGCGGATCCGTTCCCGTTCCTCGTCGCCGATGCGCCTCAATGGCGGACGCACCACCGCCTTGTCGATGCGTCCCAGCATCACCAGCGCCTCCTTCATGCGGTTGTGCATGTCCACGAACGGCGGCGCGTAAAACACTTCCACGAGCGGCCCCAGACGGTCGTTGAGTTGACGGCCGGCATCCAGGTCCCCGGCCTTCACCGCGCGGAATAGCTCCGCGTGCAAATCGGCGGTCACGCTGCCCATTCCCGAGATGGAGCCGTCCGCGCCCAACACGTAGCTGCCGAACATGGACATCGTGTAGCTGCTCAGCATCGCCACCGGGCGGCCGGTCCCGCGCAACGCCCGCAGGTTGGCCTCCAGGGCCACCATGTCGTTGCTCCAGTCCTTGACCCCCACCACCTGGTCGATCTCCGCCAGCCGCGCCAGGGTTTCGGGAGCGTAGCCGATGCCGATGGCCGGCGGATACTCGAAGACGATGAGCGGCAAGTCGGTGGCCTCGGCGATGGTCTCGAAATGAACGACGGCCATCTCGGGCCGGAGCCGGGCGCCCCACATGAACACCGTCGGCGGGAACACCAGGAGGCCGGCCGCTCCCTCCGCCCTGGCGTCCTTGGCAAGCTCCGCCGCCTCAAGGGTGTTGTCCGTGTAAATGCCCGAGATGAGTTCCACCCGGTCCCCCACGGCGTCGGCGGCGATGGCCAACGCCCGGCGCCGCTCCTCCCGGTTTAGCGACGACACCTCGGCGGCGTGCCCGTTGCAGACGATGGCGTCGACGCCGTCCACGTCCGCGAGCCAGGACAGATGCCTCCGGTAGTTGACCTCGTCGAACGACAGGTCCTCGTTGAAGGGGAGCAAGTTGGCCGGGATGGCCCCTTGGAAACGGAGTGTGCCGGTCATGGTTCTCCTCCTGTGCAGGAAACCTTCGAAGCCCGTTTAGTGAGTGTCGAATATTTCCTGGTAGCGCGCAATTGCCGCCAATGACGCCTCGCGCTCCCGTGTGGTGGGGTGCGGGGGTCGCGCGCCTTGGGCAGGCGTCCCAGGCGCAGCATGGCGGCGCGCAGCAGCACGCGCGCCTTGGTGGCGTCGAGGTTGTTTCCCTCGATGGTCAGATCGTTGGGATTGGAGGGCAGGGCACCCTCCGGGTCGCCGCGGCTCACCCGCGCCACCGGCAGGCCGTGGCAGGCGGCGATGGCGAGGGCCGCGGTCTGGCTGTGGAGTGCCGAGCCCGTGCCCGCTCCCCCCTCCAGCACGAAGCCGTGGAACCGCGGCACCCCCGGTTCCGCCGATGCTTCCTGCGTGAGCCCGCGTTCGATGCGCGCCATGATGTCCACCTCCACGTCCGGGTCCGCCGTGTCTTCCTCCGCCATGTAGTGGCCGTACTTCACCATGTGCACGGCGGCGATGACGTCGCCGCGCAGGGAGCCGTCGTCGTCCTTGATACGGATGCCCGCGGTCTCGGGGCTGTCGCCGTATTCCTGAAAGCGGACCTCGGCGGGCAGGTCCTTGACTGCAACGGCGGACGTGCCCGTGGTCCGGTAGACGGGACGGAACCACACGCGCACCTCGTGGCCCGCGCTCCCGAGCACGCCGCCGTGTCCGCCGGTGGCGCGGTAGCCGCCCGGCCGCGCGTCGCCCTTCTTGAAGTTGCGCGCCGCGAATATCTGCTCGTCCACGATGCCCACCGCGCCGAGCCCCGTGCCGAGGCCCGAGGCGATATAGCGCGTCGCGTCCACGATGTTGCCGTCGCCGTCGTTGGCGAGCGAGCCGTGGGGACGCTGTGACGAGATGCCCACGAAGGGTAGGGAAGTGTCCAGCACCAGGCTCAGCCAGTATAGGGTCTCTTCGACGTGGGGGCTCCCCTCCAGCCAGATGAAGCCGTCGTAGCGCCCCGAGTCGATGGTCCGCTGGACCACGTTGAGCGCGCGGGCCATGGCCGAACCGGGGAGAAACTTTCCGAGGGGCCTGGGACTGTAGGGGAAGAAGTCGCGCCCGGCCACCTCTCCTTGTTTCATGTAGCCCGACGGCGGGAGCACGCGCACGAAGTCGAACTCGGCGAGCCGGTCCAGCTCGCTCGCCGCCCCGTCGTGGCCGCGCCCGCCCAGGCCGCGGTCGATCTCTTCGAACAGCCGCGACGCGTCCGGGAAGAAGGTTTGCCGCCCGCCGTAGCCGATGGCCGCATCGCGCAGGTCGCTCTCCTCGAAGGGCGTGCCGCCTTCCGAGTTGTCGGCGCGGCGTGCCATGTAGGGCAGGGGATAGGCACCGTCTTCGGGTCGCAACTCGACCTCGTAGTACGGCTTGCCGTCGTCGTGGTAGACCTCGGCGGCATCGGTTTCCAACGGGTGCGCGCTGAACTTTTCGATGCGCACGCGCACGGGCTCGTGCAGGCGCTGGGGCACGAGGTGGTCGAACCGGCCGTCCAGTTGCCGGTCGCCCGCCCCCCGCCCCTTGTTGCTCGTCACCAGCGCGGGCGTGTTGGCGATGGTGGCGCGTGGTCCCGAAAACACCGCGATGCGTGGCTTGGACATGGAAGCCTCCGGTCAGAACACGACCCGCCCCTCCGCCCACGCCCGGATCAAATGGTGGGCGATGGCGACGGGGTCGGGCACGCGCAGGTTGGGATTCTTGCCGGCCAGCGCGGACAGGACCTCTTGCCGTGTGAACCAGCGCACGTCGGTCATCTCCTCGTCATCCATGGCGATGTCCGTCGTCAGGGCCATGCCGTGGCAGCCGATCATGAGGGAGGAGGGGAAGGGCCAGGGTTGGGAGGAGTGGTAGCGCACCTCGCCCACCGTGATGCCGGCCTCCTCCTTCACTTCCCGCCGCACGGCTTCCTCGATGCACTCGGCCTGGTCGATGAAGCCCGCCAGGGCGGAGTAGCGGCCCGAGCGGGCCAGGCGCCCGCGGGACTGGCCCAGCAGGGCGCGCTCGCCGTCGGTGATGACCATGATGGCCACGGGGTCGGTGCGCGGGAAGTGCTCGGCGTAGCACGCGTTACACCTGCGCACCTGTCCGCCGCGCCCCTGCTCGGTGGCTCCGCCGCACACGCCGCAGAACCGGTGCCGGCGGTGCCAGTCCACCTGGGCCTTGCTCTGGGCCAGGATGCCCACGTCCTCGGGCTTGAGCTGGGCGGCCGCGGCCCGCGCCTCGACGAAGTCCCAGGGCTCCTCGAGGTTCAGCGCGGGCAGGGGTTCTTCGACCGCGGAGACGTCCACCGCGAAGTGGGCGGTGCCGTCCCTGAGGCCGAGGAAGACCGGCGGTACGTCAACGTCCAGCCTCTCGATGTCGGCGGGCTTCACCCACCCCAACTCCGCTCTGTCGCCGTTGCGCAGCAGGATGTCGAGTTGCCACACGGGCAGGAAGCGGGAACGGGGGTCGCGCGCCGTCTGCCTGAGCCAGTCCTCGTCCCGGCGCTGCACGTCGCCGCGGTCCAGGGGATTGCCGGAAAAAACGTGTTTGGTCATGAGGGAAAAGGGCGTCGTTGCCTTGTTCACACCAGCCCCCAGGTGCGCCGCAGCCACCATTCCGCGCCCAGCAACAGCACCGCCAGCGCGAACAGGAGCGGCTCGTTCCACAAGGCCACGCGGCTTCGCGCCACGATACGGGACGGCGTGGCCTGCTCCATCAACTGCTCGAACTCCGACCAGTGGGCGTCGGTCAAGGATGCGGCGGGGACGAACAGCCCCTGGCTGCGCGTGGCCACGGCTTGCAGCAGCTCCGGCCGCGGCCTGCCGTCGTCGTTCTCCTCCGACGGCAGCGCCACGAGGAAGTTGTGGGCGGCGCTCCCCAGGGGCTGTCCCGCCGCCGCCGCGCGCGCCACGATGCGGTGGGAGCCCTCCACGCGCGGCGTGAACTCGGCGCGGTACTCGCCGGGCTGGTCGGTGGGCGACGCTTCCAGTGGCGACTGCTCGCCTTCCGGCCCGGTCACGACCACCTGGAGTACCGGATCCTTGGCCGGGGTGTGATCGTCGCGCAACACCCGGACGCGGAACTCGTGCTTTTCTCCGGGCTGCCGGGAGCCGCCCACCGCGAGGATCTGCACCTGGTTGAAGGCGGGCTCCCGCGCAAGCCAGCGAACGCTGTTGCGGATCAGCTTCAGGTGGAGTTGCGGGTTCTGGTTGCGCCCCACCGCGTCGAAGTTCCAGCGCCACAGGTCGTCGCTGGTGAACGCCAGCGAACGCCCTTCGTGGTACCGGCGCACGGTCAGCAGCGGCATCTGCCGCCCGCGCACCTCCGCCGACAGCAGCACCTCGCCGTCGGCCTGCGCCACCTCGTTGAGCGTGGTCAGCGGCGGCAGCGTGCTCCAGGCCTCCTCGTTGGCGGCGGGGTCGGCGAAGACCCGCGTCAGGGGGTGCGCCTTGCCTGCCTGCGTCAGGCCGGGACGCGCGGCCACACCGGTGCGGAAGGCGCCGCGGCCGTCGAGCTTCACCGCCAACACGGTGCTGAGGGCCGTCTGGTGGTAACCGCCGCGGTCGAACGCGCGCGCGCCGCCGAGCATGGCGAGGCCGCCGCCATCGCGCACGAAGTCCCGGATGTTCTCGAAGTAGAGCGGGTTGAAGTAGGTGCGATGCGAGAAGTCGTCGAGAATCAGCACGTCGAAGTTCTTCAGCTCTTCGAGGAAGATCTCGTCGATGGGGAACGGGATCAGGCTCATCTCGTTCTCGCGCACGTCCACCACGTCGTTGGGGGTGCGCAGGAAGACGAACGACACCAGCTCCAGGAACGGGTCCTGCTTCAGCGCGAAACGCAGGAAGCGGTAATTCCACGAGGGCGATCCGGACAGGGTCAGCACCCGGAGCTTGTCGCGCCGCACCTCCATGCGGAACGCCTTGCGGTTGTTGCGGGCGATGCTCTCGCCGGCCTGTTCCGGCAGCGTCAGGGTGAAACCGTGGGTTCCCAGCTCGCGCGGCGTGTAGTTCAGCGTGACACGGTTCTCGTAGGCGTCGCGGTCGATGGTGATGGGGTGGGTGGAGATCAGGTTCCGCCCCAGGTTGAAGTAGAGGGGCACCTGGACCCCGGCCATGCCGAAGGCCTGGATGGTGAACTCGATGGCGGTGGCGCGCCCGCGGAAGGCCATCTCGGGCGTGCGCAGGCCGGTGATGCGCAGGTCCCTGAAGCCCTCTGTCGCGCCCACGCCGATGGCCATGACGGGCCGCGGGTGGCCGGTGAACCCGTCGAGGGCATCGGGCGGGTTGACGATGCCGTCGGACGCGACCACGACGCCGGCGGCGTCCGGTTCGTTCTCGTCCACCTGCCGCAACGCGTGAAACAAACGGCTGGCCTCGCCCGCGGCGCTGACTCCGTCGAGGGCGTCCGACTCCAGGGGGGTGGTCTCGCGGTCGTAGGCGTAGAACTTGATGTCGTAGTTTCCGGCCAGCCCGCGCGTAAGCCCCGCCGCCCCAAGGGCTTCCTTGGCCGCGTCCAGCCGGGTGGCGCCATCTTCGCCCGACTCCAGCTTCATGCTCTCGGAGGAGTCCAGGAGCACCACCAGTGGACGCCGCAACGACGTGGGGTCCTCCACCGTGCGCGCCGGTCCCAGGAGAAACAGCAGCAGCAGCGCGTAGACCAGACCCCGCAGGAGCGTCAGCAGCGACGCCTTGCCGAGCCCCAGGCTTCGGAGCAGAAACCGGAACTGATGCACCAGAAAGCCCGCGGCCGCCAGCGCCAGCCCTGCCGCCAGCCACCACGGAACCCCGCCGCCGAGAACGATGTCCGATATCCCTGTCATTGCCTTCCTGCTGGATCACTCCACCCCGCTTGGATTTCCGCTTCCCAGGCTGTGTCAAAGCACATAAGGCGGGGGCCTTTCGAATCGTCATTCCCGCGGAAGCGGGAAGGCCTGGATTCCCGCTTCCGCGGGAATGACGCCCCGTGGGTTTGGCGCCAATTCTTCTCCGGACGACGTTTCGACACCGTCTGTTCCGCGGTAATGGCGGATGGGTCCGTCGGCATTCCGTCACGCTGGCTCATTGTGTCAGCCGTCGTCGTATGAACGGCACGTGGATCAGGTCCTGCTTGTAGTTGCCGGTCATGGAGTAGAGGATGAGGTTGACGCCGAGATGGAACGCGTCGCGCCGTTGCGCCTCGCCGTTGGGAACGCAGGGGTGGCTCCAGCGCCCCAGTCCGTCGCGTTCCCAGGCGCCGGCCAGGTCGTTGTGGCAATAGACCACCGGCGTGGTCTCTCCGAGGTGGATACCCTCCAGATAGGAGCTTGTGGCGACGCGTCCACCGATACTGCGTATCAGGTAGTAGCTCCGCAGGAGCGCGTGGGTCAGCGGCACCTTCTGCATTTCCTGCTCCGGGAACACGCGCTTCATCTCCGCGCGGAAGCGCCGGTCGAAGCCGTACCCCAGTTGTCCGAGGGTGTTGTCGGCGAGCAGGAAGCCGCCAAAGGAGAGGAAGCGCCGCAGGTTCTCCACCTCGCTCTCCGAGAACGGCTGAAAGTCGTACTTGCCGGCCATGTAGAGGAAGGGGTACGAGAACAGCTCCCGGTCGGTGAGGGCGACCACGCGCCGCTCCTTCTCCGCTTCCACGCTGGTGCGGCGCATCAGCTCTTCCATCATCGGAGTGGTGGCGCGGGGCCGCGGGTCCCAGTCGCCGCCGCGGTAGCGCACCTGCGCGAAGACGAACTGGATGCGACGGTTGGCTTGACCCGCCGCGGGCGATTGCGCCGCCGCGGGCATCGCCGGCAGTCCCCAGGCGGCACCCGCCGCCGTTCCCACGAGACCTTGCAGGAACCTTCGCCTATTCATAGTTTCGTTGTCCCAGCCAGCCCTCGAACAGCAGCGTCGCCATGAGCAACACCACCAGGGCCAGTGCAAGATCCGTGCGGCTGCCGCCCCCGGACAGGACGCCCGCCGCCATGACCTCGTGGTCGACCGGGCCGAGTTTCCGTTCCAGTTCCTCGGCGCCCATGCGCTCGAGGCGCGATTCGAGAACCGGCGGGTTCACCGCGTACAGCCCGGCCACGTCCATGTCGGCCGAATGCGGCACCACCCGGTAGATGCCCGCGAAGTGGTTGGCGTGGAAAGCCCCGCCGGCCTTGCCGTTGAGCGCTATAAACGTCACCGCTTTCTCCGACCGCCTGGGGTCGACCACCCGAAGGCCCAAGCCCGCGTGGATGGGCGCGACGGTCCAGTGTTTGCTCTCGCCCGCGGTGATACCGGTGTCCACGGTACCACGGCTGCCGCCCGCCATGTAGGAGACCACGGACTGCATCAGCGGCACGTAGCCGGTCTTGAGCGGCAGGTTGTTCCAGGCGCTGTCCACGCTCGTGGTGAACAGCAGGACGCGGCCCTTGCCTACTTCCTTCTCCACCAGCAGCGGTTGCCCGTTGCTGAGGCGCATGACCACACGGCCGCCGGTGGGCGTCACCTCGAAGTAGGACGAGACCCTGGCCGCGCGCAGGGAGTCCAGCAGGCGCTTGTCGCCGAAGGCCGCCAGCGCTGGGTGGGCCGCGTCCAACGCATCCACGCCGACGTTCTGGTCCAGGGGCACGCGCCGCCGTTCCCCCAAGGGACCCGGCAGCAACGGCACCGGGCCGCGCCACAGGAGCCGGTTGTACTCCGCCGCGGTCACCCGGTCGCCCAGGGACAGCAGCAAGCCGCCGCCGCCTTCCACGAAGGCCGCGAGCCGGGCCACGAAGGCCTCGGGCAGGTCCGGCACGTTGGCCAGCGTCACGACCTGGTAGCCTTCGGGGTTCACTTGGCCGAGGGCGCCCGCCAGGATCACCTCCGGCAGGAGCACCGAGTTCGCCAGGTCGCCCGAAGGATTGAGCGCGCGGCTCAGGAAGAACGTCTCGCTCGCCACCAAGGCGCGCTGGGGATCGCCGTCCACCAGCAGGACGTTAAGGCGGTCCCGGGTATGGATGGTGAAGTAGTGGCGCCGGTTCCCGGAAAATCCGTCGCCGTGGAGCGAGACATGGCCGGAATGGCTCCCCGGCCGCTCCAGCTTGAAACGGAAGCCGACCGTGGCCTCGGCCCCCGCCGGCAGCGTCACCTGCTTCTCGTCGCGCACCTTGTCGTCGATGGTGAGGCGCGCGGTGACGCCCGGGATCTCGCCGGCGGTGAAGTTCACCACCGTGGCGGCGAGCTCGAGGTCGAGTCCCGGGGCCACGTCCGTGGTGCGCGATTCCAGCGTCTTGATGGTGGCACTGGCCGGCGTCTCCGCCGCACCCACCGTGACGATCTTGACCGGCACGGTGGGATCGAACTCGCCTACGGACGGCAGGGACAGCCGGTCCCAGCCCGCCACGCCGAGGTCCGTGACCACCCACAGCGCTTTCTGCCCGCCGGCCCCGCGCAGGAGCCGATAGGCCGTGCGCAGCGCGCCCGTGAGGTCCGCGGTGCCGGCGCTGACGGCCAGGGGGTCCAGATCCTTGAGGGTCGCTTCCTCGGGCGTCTTGAGGGCCGGTGCGACGGACCCCACCGGGTTGGTGGCGATGACCGCCGCGCGGTCGCCTTCGTCCAACGCCTCCAGGATGAGGCCGGCGGCGTCCCTGGCTTCGTCGAAGGGGGCACCGTCCCCGCGCACCTCCATGCTCAGCGAGTTGTCCACGATGATGGCGGTGGTGAGGGGCGCGCCCCGGGCGGCGAGGCCGACCCCGGTCTCCCACAGGGGATGCGCCAGCAGCAGCGCCAGCAAGAGCACCGCCAGCGTACGCACCGCCAGCAGGAGCCAATTGCGCAGGTTGTAGGTGCGCGCCACGCGCCGTTGCGAGATGAGCACGAAGCGCACCGCGGGGAAGCGCAGGCGCTTCTGCTGCCGCCGGTTGAGCAGGTGGATCACCAGCGGGATCACGCCCGCCGCCAGGGCCACGAGGTAGAGCGGGTAGAGGAACGCCAGGTTACTTCCTCCAGCTCAGATAGCTCACCAGAGCCTGGTCCAGCGGCGTGGCCGTGGACACCAGTTGATAGTCGATGGCGTACTGGTGGCATCCCGACCGCAGCGTGTCGATGTGGTTGGTCACGACCCGGCGGTACTCCGCCTGGATGGCCTTGGGATCGGCGGTGACCCGAAGTCCCGGGTCCTCGATGTCCTCAAACCGGGTGTTGCCGGAGAAGGGAAGCGTCATCTCCGTTTCGTCCATGATGTGGAAGACCAGCACGTCGTTGCCCTTGAAGCGGAACAGGCGCAGCCCCTGGAGCACCGACTCGGCGTCGTCCAGCAGATCCGACACCAGCACCACGAGACCCCGCCGGCGGATGCCGCCGGCCACTTCCAGCAGCACCTTGCCGACATCGGTGTCGCCCCGGGTGGTCTCGGCCTCGAGGCGCTGCAGCAGCTCCACCATGTAGCCGCGGGTGGCCTTGGGCGGAAGTTGCGAGTCGATGCGGTCGGAGAAGGTGGTGAGGCCGGCGGCGTCCTGCTGCCGGAGGATCAGGTAGGCCAGCGACGCCACCAGGATACAGCCGTACTGGAACTTGGTGACGGCGCCGGAGGCGTAGTCCATGGAGCCGCTCACGTCCAGCAGCAGGTGCGTCTTGAGGTTGCTCTCGTCCTCGTATTCCTTGATGAAGTAGCGGTCCAGCTTGCCCAGCGCCTTCCAGTCGATGCGCCGGATCTCGTCCCCCGGAGCGTACTCGCGGTGCTGCTCGAACTCGACGCTGAACCCCTTGGCCCGGCTCCGGTGGAGCCCCGCCATGACGCCCTCCACGACCCAGCGCGCCTTGAGGTGCAGGTTCGACAGCCGCGCCAGTACCGCGGGGTCGAAGTAGCTTTGTTCGGTGGTGGCCATGACCGATTACGGCAGCTAACCATTTAACGGCGGTAAGCTCAAGGCGCAACAGCAAGCCAGGGGGATGGATATTCGAGCTTTGGATTATGCGGTGTTGATGGGTTACGCTTGAGGACTTGACGACGAATGGTGGACGGCGCCTCCCGTGAGGAAGCACCCCGAATCCGACCATCGGTTTGGACGACACAGTGGGCGAACGAAACAGCGGACTGCGCGCCATCGGCAGGGACAGGCTGGTGCTGCTCGGGTACGTCACCGGCGGGCACTTCGCGGTGCACTGGTTCGGCCAGCTCTTCCCGCTGATCCTGGAGCCCCTCAAGGTGGCCCTGCGTCTGAGCTACGTCCAGGTCGGGGCGCTCACGACCATGCGCGAGCTGACCACCGGACTCGTGAACCTGCCCGCGGGGCTTCTGGGGGACCGGCTGGCGCGCCATCGCACCGCTATCCTGTCCTCGGCCCTCCTCGCCATGGGCTTGGCGTACTTCATCTTCGGCATGGCCTCGACTTACCTGTATGCGCTGGTCGCGGCCGGGTTGGTGGGGGCCGGCATCGCGCTGTGGCATCCCACGGCCATGGCGTCCCTTTCCAGCCGCTTCCCGGAACACCGCGCCACGGCCTTCGCCGTGCACGGCATGGGGGCCACCGTGGGCGACACCCTGACGCCGGTGGTGGTGGGGCTCCTGTTCGTGTTGTATCCGTGGCGTCCCATCATGGCGCTGCAACTCGTTCTGGCGGTGCTGGTGGGCATTCCCCTGTGGCTGGGCTTGCGTGGGGTGTTTCGTACGCAGGCCGCCGCGTCCGGCGGCGGGGGAGGGCAGGCGGCGGCCGTCGGAGAATTCCTGCGCAATCCGGCGTTTCTGGGCATGGCGTTGGCCAACGGCCTGATGAACACCGGCCGCGTCCTGGTGATGACCTTCTTCCCACTCTACGTCATCGAAACCCTCGGCTACTCGTACACCGGAGTGGGCACCTACTACGCGCTGCTGCACGTCATGGGCACGGTGTCCCAGCCGTTCCTCGGTTATCTTTCGGATCGGCTGGGACGGAAGTGGGTGCTGGTGCCGGCGTTCCTGATGCTGGCCGTGCTTTACACGCTGGTCCCCTTGGTGGACGCGGGGATCCCCCTGGGAATCGTGGTGACTCTCATCGGCCTGTTCTTCTACACTCTCACCAACGTCACCGCCGCCGCCATCGTGGATGTGGCCGGCTCGCGCATTCAGGCCACCTCGCTGGGGATCACGTTCCTGTCCAACAGCCTGTTCACCCTGCCCGGACCGGTGATCGGCGGCTACCTGGTGGAGCACTACGGGATGGGCTCGGTGTTCTACCTGTGCGGCGCCCTGCTGCTGGCGGCCGCGGCGGTGATCACGCCGCTGAAGCTCTACCGGGGCTGGGGACGGTGATCCCTCTGCTTCCGCCGGCGTGTTCCGAGCCTGCCCGCGCGACCGGGACGAGCGCTGACAGGAGCGTGTCATGACTGCCTGGCCGTCTCCGGGACGGGGCGTGGAGCTCACTCGCGACGCGGTCCATGTGTGGCGTACGGCCACGGAGGTCTCGCCGACCCGTCTGGAGTCGTTTCGCGATGTCCTGGCTCCTGACGAGCATGTGCGGGCGGCCAGGTTTCTCTACGAGGAGGACCGGCGGCGCTACACCGTGGCCCGGGGCGCGCTGCGGCTTCTGCTCGGACGGTACCTCGGCGTGGAGCCCGGGTCCCTCGAGTTTCGTTACGGTGCCCATGGCAAGCCGTCGCTGGCGCAAAGCCCCGGTGGCCGCGACGTGCGTTTCAACCTGTCCCATTCCCATGGACTGGCGCTCCACGCCTTCGCCGTGGGCCGCGAGGTCGGCGTCGACGTCGAGCGTGTTCGCCCGGAAACCGACGTGACAGGCGTGGCGCGGCACTCGTTTTCGCCGGCGGAGGTGGATGCCTTGATGAAACTCCCGGCGGGGGAACAGCGCGAAGCCTTTTTCAACTGCTGGACCCGCAAGGAGGCGTTCATCAAGGCCCACGGCGAGGGCATCGCGCTCGGGCTGAGCCGCTTCGACGTGACCTTGCGGCCGGGCGAGCCGGCGAAGTTGTTGCGTTTCGACGACGACCCCGCGGAAGCGGCGCGGTGGTCCCTGCGCGCGTTGGACGCGGGCGACGGTTACAAGGCCGCGCTGGCGGTGGAGGGCGGGGGGTGGCATCTCCAGTGCTGGGAATATCCCGATGACAGGGTTATGTGAAACAGGGCACCGTGTCGCGGCCCGGCCGAACAACGCGACGAAACCAAGGGGGAAGACAACATGGCGCGCATCGCGAAGATCGAGAAAAGGGAAGACCTGAGCCCGGAGCACCACGGGGTGTTCGACGCCATCGCCGAGAGCCGCGGCCAGGTGCAGGGGCCATTTCCCATGCTCCTGCACAACCCGGAGCTGGCCGGCCGCGTGGCCCATCTGGGCGCCCACGTGCGCTTCGAGATGGGACTCTCGCAGAAACTCAAGGAACTGGTGATCCTCACCGTGGCACGGGAGCTGGACTGCGGCTTCGAGTGGTCGGTGCATGCCGGGCACGCCCGCGCCGCGGGAATCTCCGACGAGTGCATCGAGGCCATTCGCGCGCGCACGGAGCCGTCCGGGCTCACCGAGGAGGAGGACGACATCCGTCGCTACGCACGGGAGTTGCTGCGCTCCCACCGCGTCAGCGACGCGACGTTCGCGGCGGTGGAGAAGAGTTTCGGAGCGCGGGGATGCGTGGAACTGTCCGCGCTCGTCGGCTACTATATTCTGCTGGCCTGTGTTCTCAATTCCATGGAGGTGGAGCCGGCCGCGGGCGGCGCCGAGTTGGATCCATCGTGATATCGCGTAGCAGCACTAGCGCGACTCAGGGCATGGACGGAGCGAAATGAGCGACAGACCCAATTTCCTTTTCATCATCACCGACCAGCACCGCGCGGACCATCTGGGTTGCTACGGCAATCCGGTGGTGCGGACGCCGCACATCGACGGTCTCGCGGCCGCCGGCACCCGTTTCGAGCGGTTCTACACGGCCACGCCCATCTGCATGCCCAACCGGGCGACGCTGATGACCGGGCGCATGCCGTCGCTTCACGGGGTGCGGCACAACGGCATTCCGCTCTCCATGGAGGCGACGACGTTCACCGACGTCATGGCCGCGGCGGGCTACCACACGGCGCTCATCGGCAAGTGCCACCTCCAGAGCATCAAGGACGACCTCCCGGTCGTCGGTATGCCGGAGCCGGACCCGAGCCGCACCCGGCCGCCGCAACATCTCCGCGAGGCGCGGAAGGACGTCGGCGGGCGTTACGACCAGGAGCTGCCGTCCACCTGGGCACGGGACCCGGAGTTCGAGCCGGTGTTTCCCTACTACGGGTTCCAGCACGTGGAACTGTGCATCAAGCACGCCGACCAGGTGGTGGGGCACTACGACCGCTGGCTGCGCGCGCGTCACCCCGACCCCGCCTCCCTGCGCGGGCGCGTCCACGAGCTTCCCGGCAACGGCTACGAGGCGCCCCAGGCGTGGCGCACCCGCGTGCCGGAAGAGCTCTATCCCACGAGTTACGTGGCCGAGCGCACCATGGCGTTCCTCGAGGAACACGCGCGCTCCGACCGGAAACGTCCGTTCTTTCTCCAGTGCTCGTTCCCGGACCCGCATCACGCGTTCACGCCACCGGGCCGGTACTGGGACATGTACCACCCGGAGGAGATCGCCCTGCCGGGTTCCTTTCACCACGGCGAGCAACCGGTGATGCCACACCTGGCGCGGCTCTACGAGGAACGCGACCGGGGCGAGGCCAACCGCGACGGCCAGCGCACCTTCGCCGTTACCGCCAAGGAGGTGCGCGAAGCCATCGCGCTCACCTACGGCATGATCACCATGATCGACGACGGCATCGGCCGCATCCGTGCGCGGCTTGAGGAACTGGGTCTGGCCGAAGACACGGTGATCGTCTTCACCAGCGACCACGGCGACTTCATGGGCGACCACCAGCTTCTGCTCAAGGGCGCGCTTCACTACCGCGGCCTCGTGCGCGTGCCGTTCATCTGGGTGGATCCCGCGACCGGGACGAGGGGCGTTGTGAACCCGGGGCTGTGCGGCACGTTGGATCTGGCGAGCACCATCCTCGGCCGGGCGGGTTTGGAGGGACACAACGGCATGCAGGGGGTGAGCCTCCTGCCCGCCATGGCCGGCGGCGCCACGGGCTATGACTCGCTGCTCATCGAGGAGCACCAGCGCCGCGGCTACATGGGCCTGCCCAACAACTTCCGCGCGCGCACCCTGATCACGCCGGAGCGCCGGCTGACCCTCTACGAAGGCGCCGGCTGGGGCGAGATCTACGACCTCGACAACGATCCGGACGAGATGCGCAACCTCTGGGACGAGCCCGGCGCTCGGCGCGCGGAACTCCTCGAGGCCCTCGCCCGCAGGATGATGGAATTCACCGACACCAGCCCCCTGGCCACGCACCACGGACCGTAGTGTGGCGTTCGGCTGATTCGCGCAATTAACCAGACACCGCACCAGGCCCCGGGAGAGGAACGTCCGGCCCTTTGCCAAGGCCCGTGGTCGCGGCCAAGGTCCGAGGGGAAAGGAACATGGGAAACGGAAGTCTGGATCTCGGCTTGGGCCTGCGCGCGCGCCATCCGTCGATGCTGGCGGCGCATTCGCGCCAGGCGGAGGACGCCGGGTTCAACCACATCTGGCTCTACGATTCGCCGCGCTGCGCCGAGCCCTACGTGTCCATGCCTTACTGCGCCATGGCCACCTCACGCGCGGTCGTGGGGTTGGCGGTCACCAATCTGCAGACCCGCGACCCCACGGTGGTGGCCAACAGCTTCGCCACCCTCGCCATCCTCACGGGCGGCCGGGTCAAGTTCGGCCTCGGCCTCGGCGACAGCGCGGTGAAGTTCCTCGGCCGGAAGCCGTCGTCTTTCGATGCGTTCAAGGAGAGCGTGGAAGTCGTGCAGGGGCTCCTCCAGGGCGAGAGCGTGCCGTACAACGGCCGCCGGCTGCGGCTCCCCGCGGTGCCCGAGACCAAGCCGCCACTGTTGCTGGCGGCGGAAAGACCGCGCACCTTCGCATTGGCCGGGGAGGCCGCCGACGGCGCCATCATCAGTCCGGGCGGGTCCACGCGGTTCCTGCGCTACGCCATCGGGAAGATCCGCGAGGGAGCGGCGCGGTCCGGCCGCGATCCGGATGCGCTCTACATCTGTGCCTGGACCCACTGCGTCGTGGCGGAGACCACCGAGCAGGCTCTGGACGCCCTGGCGCCAGAGGTGGGCCGGACGCTGTTCAAGGCGGCGCTGCGGATCCCCCACGAGGTCCTGGGGGCGCCGGAGCCGTTGCTGTCACCCGAGTTGCGCGCGCACGTGCGCGAGGCGGTGACGCGCCAGGACCACGAGTATGAAGTGGCGCGGACGCTCCGCTCCGCCCTGGGCGACGATCTCTTCCGGGAGATGACCCTGGCGGGAACGCCGGACGACTGTGCGCGGAAGATCGCCGAGCTGCGGGCCGTGGAGGGCCTTGGCCAGCTCATCGTCAATGTCTACGGCCAGGATCGGGAGTTCGCGCTCAAGGCGCTGGCGGCGTGCAACGCGTGAGGCCGTGTCACAGGGGTACGGCCTCGCCCTCCGGCACTTTGTCCTTGTCGATGTGCTTGAGTGCCTGAAGGACGAAATCCTGCCCGAACACCTCGGTCCAGCCCTTCTGCAACCGCCCCACCACCGGACCGGGCTTGCCCTCGCCGATGGCGTTCCCGTTGATGCGGGTGAGCGGCAGCACGCAGCGGGAAGTCGTCGTCATGAACGCTTCGTCGGCGTTCATGATGTCGTACAACTGGAAGTCGGTCTCTTCCACCTGGATGTCGAGGTGCTGGGCGATCTCCAGCACCGCGCCCCGTGTAACACCCGATAGAATGGTCTGGACCGGCGCGGTGACCAGCGTCCCGTTGCGCACGATCCAGAAATTGGCCGCGGTGAGCTCGGTGACGTTGCCGTCCAGGGTCAACAGCAGGGCATAGGCCTCGGGGTCCACCAACTGGGCCTGCTGCTCCGCCAGCCACAGGTGCATCCGGCTGGTGCTCTTGATCTTGGGGTCCCACACCTGGGTGGGAACGGCGCGGATGTGCGTGGTGATGACGTGGCCGCCGTAGATGTAGTGGTGGGCGAACTTGTCGAAGCCGATGGGTTCGCACAAGATCACCACCGTGGCACGCCCTGCCTTGTCCGGCCCGCGGGTGACGTAGTGGCCCACGAAATAGTCCTCGTCCGCTCCCAGCAGTCCCTTGTTCTGCTTCACCAGCTCCACGGTGGTCTCGTGCATTTCGTCCGCCGTGAGGCCGGCATCCAGCTTCACCGCCTTGAGCGACCGGTAGAGCCGGGCGATGTGCCGGTCCAGTTGAAAGATCTCGCCGCCGAAGGTGCGCGTCCGCTCGAACACGCCCAGTCCGGACAGGAAACCGCGATCGTAGATGGAGATGCTCGCCCGACTCTCGGGCAAGAACTCGCCGTTGACGTATGCCGTGCGTTCTGACATGGGAAATTCCTTTCCAGGTTCGAGTTTCAGGTTCAAGACGTCCCTATCGTATGATGTCCGGGATGCGCGTGTAAACACGCTAGTGCGGTGTCTGGTTTCCGTCGCCCAGCAACTCGAGCAACTCTTCCGGTGTATCCACGATGAAATCGGGGGATTCCAGCGCCAGGGTCTCGCGCGCCTGATAGCCCCAGGTGACGCCGGCGGTCCGGACTCCGGCGGCACGGCCGTGGTGGATGTCTCCGCGCGTGTCGCCGATCATGAAGGCTTCACCCGGCGGCACCTCGAAGCGTTCGAGGGCGTGCCGGATCTTGTCGCTCTTGGTGCCGGGCCGGCCGGCGTCGAGCACCAGGGAGACGCACGCGTCCACGCCGTTGCGGGCGAGGCCGTGCCTGACGATGTGTTCGTAGTTGGAGGTGACGACTACGAGGGTGTGCTCTTCGGAGAGCGCTCGCAGTAGACCGGGAATGCCGGGAAACAGGGCGGGCTCGTAACCGCCGGCCCCCAGCACCTCGTGAATGCGCCGGGTGTAGTCCTCGATGCGATCCTCGGACACGCCCAGAAGCGTGGCGACGCCCGTGGCGTTCAGGTCCTCGATGGTCTCGAAGTCATGCCGCGTCGGCGGGCGCCCCAGACCGGTGTCCACGGCGGTTTGCCGGAAGGCGGAGAGCAAGGCATCGAAGGAGTCGACGAGAACGCCGTCATAGTCGAAGTGGAGCAGCATGCGGCTGTTCACGCCGCGGCGCTGCCCTCGGCGGCGGGGCGCACCTCCTCCATCAGCCGTGCGATGATGTCCAGCGACGACAAACCCTCGGCCTGGGCCTTGAAGTTGGGGATGATGCGGTGGCGCATGACCGACGGCGCCATGGCCTGCACGTCTTCCACCGATACCGCGAAGCGCCCGTCCAGGATGGTGCGGGCCTTGCTTCCCAGTACTAGGAACTGCGACGCCCGCGGCCCCGCGCCCCATTCGACGTAGTCCTTCACCACTTGGGGGGCCTGGGGATTGCCCGGCCGGCTGGCCTGGGCCAGCGACACGGCGTAGTTCACCACGAAGGGCGACACCGGCACCCGCCGCACGAGTTCCTGGTAACCGAGGATCGCCGGGCCGTCCATCACCTTGGCGGGTTCGGGGTGGTTGGTGGACGTGGTCTGCATCACGATCTGCACTTCGTCCTCCAGGGGCGGGTACGACACCTCGATGTTCAGCATGAAGCGGTCGAGTTGCGCTTCCGGCAGGGGATAGGTGCCTTCCTGCTCGATGGGGTTCTGGGTGGCCAGGACGAAGAACGGCAGGTCCAGCGGATAGGTGGTGCCGCCGGCCGTGACACGGTACTCCTGCATGGACTGGAGCAACGCCGCCTGGGTCTTGGGCGGGGTCCGGTTGATCTCGTCCGCGAGCAGCACGTTGGTGAAGATCGGCCCCTTCAGGAACTGGAGTTGCCGCCGCCCCGTGGCGGCGTCCTCCTGGAGGATGTCGGTGCCGGTGATGTCCGACGGCATCAGGTCGGGGGTGAACTGGATTCGGTTGAACTGCAGGTCCAGCACGTCGGCCAGGGTGCTGATGAGCAGGGTCTTGGCCAGCCCCGGCACCCCCACCAACAGGCAGTGGCCCTTGGAGAAAAGCGCGATGAGCACCTCGTCGACGACCTTGTCCTGGCCGACGATGACCTTGCGGATCTCCCCGAGCATGGTGCGCCGCTTCGCGCCGAATTCCTCGATGGCCGCCAGTTCCTGATCCAGTAGTTGCGCTTCGTCGGCGCCCACGTTCTTGTCCGTGTCGTCCATGGGGGTGTGATTCCTTCCGGTTGCGCTATCCGCGCAGCTTCCGCATGATCTCGCGGGTCTTGCGCACGCCCGCGTCGTCTCCGATGGCCTCGTAGACCTGGCTGAGCACACGATAGACCCCAGGGTGGAACGGGTTGATCTGCAGGGCTTCCCGCAGGGCGTCGCGCGCGCGCGCGTGTTCTCCCGTTGCGTGGTGGAGCTGGCCCTTGAGATAGTACGTGTGCACCGCGTCGGGGTCGAGGTAGCCGGCCTTGTCCAGGTGCGGCAACGCCTCGTCGTAGAGCCGCGATTGGATCAGGGTCTCGCCCAGCCGGTTGAGGATGATGGTGGAGTTGGGCCCGGCGCGGAGCGCCCGGCGGTACTCGGCGCTGGCCGCCCGCAGCCGGCCGCGCGTGCGCAGCCGGTCGCCAAGATGGGTGCGGTTGCGGGCGATTTCCGACTGGATCTCGTCCAGCTCCACGGGCGGGGGGTCGCCGCCTTCCTCCGCCAGCTTGTACGTGCGGATGCGGCTGCCCTGAACCGTGGTCAGCCCCTGGCCCTCCACGAAGTTCCGCCAATCCGCCTCGAAGCCGTCCAGCGGCATGCCCATGACCGCTTCGATGGCTTCCGCCGTGGAGAGCCGGTTCACCAGGGACAGCACCTCGCGGATGCCCGCGGGTCCCTTGATGCGCGTGATGTAGTCCACCGCCGAGGCCACCTCCGCGTAGGCGAGCTGGACCTGCTGCGGCGTGTCCAGGCGGATCAGGGACGGCTCCATGTCCTTGAAGCTCACGAACTCCTGTTGCTCGACGGCGGTGGCCAGCAGGGTCTCGTTGGCCGGCGTGAGGTAGTCGGGGCGTTCGCCCTGCGTCGGATTGCGCCACACGGTCTCGTAGTAGCGCGCGATGCCTTCGTGAAGCCAGATGGGTGTCTTGTTGTGGGTCAGGTGGACGATGGCCAGGTGGATGTACTCGTGAACCAGCGAGTCCAGCCAGCGGTAGCCGCGGGCCATGACCCGCGGCGAGATGACCATCACCTTGTTGAACTTGCACAGGCCGATGGCGCCGGTTCCCTCGATGTCCCGCAGGGTGAACGTGGTGATGGCCATGAAGGAGCGCGAGTCGGGCGCGATCTCGATGCGCGCCTTGCCGCGCGGCCAGTAGCCCAGGGCGCGCCCCACCTCCTGGTGCGCCTGTTCCAGCGCCGCCAGCGCCGGCTCCGCGAGGATGCCGTCGCTCTCCTCGTGAAGGTGCAGCACGAAGTGGTCGCTCTCGTAACGCCTGAACCCTGCGGTGACGTCCTGAGTCTGTTGCAGCAGCAGCCGGAGGGCATGACGCTGCTCGTCCTCGGCGTCCACGGCCAGCGCCTTTTCCACGGTCTTGAGGGCCTTGTCGTAGTCGCCTTCGTAGTAGGCCAGAAGCGCCGCCAGATCCAGCGCGTCCAGCGAGCCGGGGTCCGCCGCCAGCAGGCTGTCGACCACCGGGCGGGCTTCCTCCACCGCCCAGGCACCGAGCAACTCCCGTGCCTTCTCGATCTCGGACGCGGGCTCGTCCGCGGCGTGTCCCGGCGCCGCGGCTCCCAGGCCGAGCAGGGCCGCGAGCCACAGGACACGACACGCCGTTTGGAGTCTCAGCCGTTTCATCATGGTCTTCCGCACCGTCGCCGCCGCGTTGGCACATGGCCCGGGTCACGAGCCGCCCGCACGGCACGCTCCGCTATTGTGACAACTCCCTGAAGTAGCGCTCGATCTGTTCCTTGAACTGATCGGGCACGCCTTCCCTGAGCGATTCCAGGACTTCCTCGCGAAACCGTTCGGGCCGGTAGTCGTCCTTGCCGGGCAGCTTGAACTTCTCCGTGTCCAGTCCGGTGAGGTTCTCGTCGATGTCGTGCTCGGGGAACTGGGGTGCACCGGTGGGCGGCAGGAACTCGCCGGTGGGCAGGAACCGGCCCCGGCGGAATACGTGCACCAGCGGCACGCGCCCGAAGCGGCCGCGCTGCGCCATCCGCTGCATGGCCTGCTGCATTTGCTGACTCGACTGGGACAGGAGGTTGATGGCCTGCTGCTCGGGCGGCACGGCTTGTCCCGGGCGCAGCGACCCCAGCTCGTGCCGGGCCTCGGCCATGGATTCCCGCGCTTCGGCGATGCTGTTGACGATCGTCGGGTCGAGCGACGGGAAGAGCTGGAACAGGTACCGGAGCCGGTCGACGAGGTCCCGGGTGCGCCGTTCCAGCACGTCCTCGCGGGTCGCCAGCGAGCGCGTGGCCTCCTCCTGTTCCGGAGTGAGATCGGGTTCGGGAAGGCCGGCGATGGCTTCATAGGCGCGCGCCAGCTCGGTCATCATGGCCAGCGCGGCGTTCTGCGCCGGGTCCAGCTCGCCCATCCCCGCCAACGCTTCGGTCGCCGGTCCGAGCTGTTTGGACAGCGTGTCGAAGTCCCGGTTCTTGAGCATGTCGCGCAGTCCGGTCAGGAGCCCCCGAATGGCCTCGTTGCGCTCCCGTTCGGCCGGCGTGCGTTGCCGGTCGCTCTCGAGGTCGGGGGCGGCCAGCAGTTTTTCCAGCACCGCCAAGTCGGTCCGTGTTCCGGCCGCGAGCTCCTGGGTGGCCCGCTCGCGGATCTCCTCGATCTTCCCGGCGATCTCCTTGTGGGTGCGTTCGGTGCCCAGGAGGATGTCCTGCTGTTCCTGGAGAATCTCCATGAGCTCGTTGCTGGACTGGCCCATGGCCCCCTGCATGCGCGACATCATGTTGCCCTGGGCCTGTTGTTGTCCGCTGCGCAGCATGGCGGCCAACTGCGCCATCTGGTTGAACATCTCCCGCGCCATCTGGAGCGCCCCTTCGATGTCGCCTTCCCTCAGTTTCTGGCGGATCTGCTCCATCATCGAGCGCATGTCCGAGAAGGGCATGTTGCGCATGGACGACGGGTTGACGAACTCGTTGGGCATCTGGCGGGCCAACTGCGAGAGCGAGGCCTGAAGCTCCTGGAGCTGCTGTGCCAGCTTGGACAACTCCTGGAGCACTTCGTCCAGCTCCTTGTTGCCGCTGCGCAGCTTCTCCAGCGACTCGAGAAAGCGTTCCTGGTTCTTGACCATGTCGCGGGCGGAGTCGGCCATGTCCTGACCCGTCATCCGGCGGCTCACGTCCTCGCTCAGCATCGAGAGCCGCTCCAGCTCGGTGGCCATGGCGTCGTGGGCGCGCTCGCGCTCCTCCGGCGACGCCGCCTGGCGCATCTGCTCCACCAAGTCCTCGCGCGCATGCCGCAGGTTGCGCTTCAGGGTCTCCAGGTCGGACCACGTGGCGAAGTCGCTGATGCGGTCCTCGCGCGTACGCTGCATGGTGTCGTCCACGCGCTGCATCATCCGGTCGATGCCTTCGGCCAGCCGTTCTATCGGCCGGTCCGCCGCCTGCTCGTCACCGGCCGGCTGGTCCGGCGGCGCCTCCAGGTGGTCGCCCAGCAGGTCCACCATCTTGTCCGAGATGTCGCGGATCATCTCGGCGACCTGGCGGTGCTCGGCCTTGAGATTCTTGAGGCGCAGGCTCAGGGGCCGCGACTTGCCCACCTTGGGACCCGAGATGGTGTCGTTGTCCAGCACCTCGAGGTGGTAGACCACCACGTCGCCTTCCTCCAGGCGCATGCCGTCGAGGTCCCAGATGAAGGTCTCCTGGAGTTCACGGGTCAGCTCGGCGCGCCACACCGGGATGCGCTCCTCGCGCTCGCCGATGGTGGCCACCAGCGTGACTTCCTGGAGGCCGTAGTCGTCGTTCGCGCGGTATTCCAGCGCGATGCGTTCGTCGCCGTTCACCTCCAGGTCTTCCGAGGGCTTGAGCACCTCCACCACCGGAAAGCCGTCGGGCACCGCGTGCATCGCGTAGGGAACCGGCAGGTTCTCGAAACCGAAGCCGTCCTCGATGCGAATGCGGTATCGCTGCGAGCGGAACAGCACCAGGCTCCCCTGGGCCAGGTCGCCGGCTACCTTGAGCGGCACCTCCCGGCCGTCGTCCAGGGCGACGACGGCGCCCGCCATGGCCTTGTTGGCGCTGGCGGAGAAGCTCAGCGTGGAGCCCTTGATGCCGCGCACGTTGCCGCTGGAGAAGGTCTGGTGTGGCAGGCCGGTGTAGTGGGGCGGATAGAGGGTGACCTTGAGGCCGGTGACCACCGGCCGGTCCACCGCCGTGATCCGGTACCAAGGTGAGACGAAGGGGCCGGTCACCACGCGATAGTCCAGATCTTCCGTGACCTCCGGCAGCACCGCCGCGTAGCGGTTGGCGTCGCCGGCGTTCTCGCCGGTCGTCATGGCGACGGCGTCGACCCCGGCGGCTTCGCCGGCGCCGGAAGAGGGCGGGGGCCGGAAAGCGAGTTCCACGACCTCGGGCTGCGCGCCGGAGGTGACGGCTTCCACCGATACCGCGGTGCCGCGGATGACGCGCACGTCGCGGGTCACGACGTGGATGAAGATCTCGGCGGGCGGCATGTGCTCCAGCGGGTGTGCGACCAGCGCCAGGGAGCGCGCGGGGAACCCCGGATGCCACAAGGCGAGCGCGAGGACCGGGATCACGGCCAGCGCGAGCAGGCGCGCCTTGGTCCGGAGCGGCCGGGTGTCCACCAGTGCGGTGGGCCGCAGGTCGCCGATCTGTGCGCGGGTCTGGCGGATGAGCGCGAGGATCATCGGGGCCGAGACGCCGGCGCCTCTTCCCGGGTCCGCGAGTTGCGGATAAAGCTGCAACGAGTTGATCAGGTTGTTGCGCAGGTCCGGATGTTGCCGTTCGATGGCGCGCGCCGCCCACCCCAGGCCCCGGCGGCGCAGGAACGCGTACAGGATGAATCCCGCCAGCACCAGGAGAATCAGGATGGACAGCACGCTGAAGACCAGGGGCGCGTAGAGGAGCCGCTCCTTCACCAGGTCGACGCCGACGCCCAGGGCCGCCAGCACCGCCAGCGCGGTGGCGCCGAGGCAGAGCGCCTCCAGCCCCTCGACGGTTCGCAACCGCGCCAGGAACCTCTTCAGGAAATCGTCGATCGGGCGGTATTCTTCTTCGTGCACTGGAGGTCCCTTCCCGGCGCCTCGGGAACGCTTGTCGACCCTTGATAGCCTGGGTGCAACGCGCGTTCGGCACCGACCGAAAGCACGCGATTCATTCTAGAGTTTTTTCCCGTTTTGACAAGCGCTCTCGACCGGATGTTCCGGCGCATCGCGGCGCGTCGGCCGCGCCGCCCTCCAACTGGAAAGCCGCCGGGGCTTGTGCTAGTAGCCAACCATGTTTGCCCGCATTTCCCGAAAGGAACCTTCTTGAATGGATCGCGATTCCGCCGAGCTTCCTCTCCTGTGTCACGAAGGACATGAAGACCACGACCACGACGACATGCCGCTGCCCGATGAAGACCACCCCATGTGGCGCTCGGAGCGCATCTCGCTGACTTCGGTCGGCATCGACATCGGCTCGTCCCCCTCCCATCTCATCTTCTCCAGGTTGTTGCTGCGCCGCCAGGGCATCTCCCTGTCGAGCCGCTTCGTGGTGGTGAGCCGCGAGATCGTGTACGAGTCGCCGATCCTGCTGACCCCGTACGTCGACAAGCTCACCATCGATACGGAGAAGCTCAACGATTTCATCCACGACGCCTACGCGCGCGCCGGTCTTACGCGGCAGGACATCGACACCGGCGCCCTGATCGTGACCGGCGAGGCGGCCAAGAAGAAGAACGCCGAGGCCATCGCGGCCCTGTTCTCGGAGGAGGCGGGCAAGTTCGTGTGCGCCACCGCGGGGCACAACCTCGAGGCGATCCTGGCGGCGTTCGGCTCCGGCGCGGTGGAGTTGTCCAACCAGGACGGAGATGTCGCGTGCATGAACGTGGACGTCGGCGGCGGCACCAGCAAGATCGCGGTTACCCGCGACGGGCAGGTGGTGGACACCGCGGCGCTCGAGGTGGGCGCGCGGCTGGTGGCGCTGGACGGCGCGCAGCAAATCAACCGCCTGGAGGACGCGGGCGCGCGCGTCGCCGCGGCCAGCGGCCTGTCGCTGGCCCTGGGCCAGACGCTGGCGGAGGCCGACAAGGAGCGCATGGCCGACACCCTGAGCGGCTGTCTCATGGAAGTGCTGGGACGCGGGCCGCTGTCGCCGCTGACCCGGGAGATGATGCTCACGCCGGCGCTGTCCTACGAGGGGCCGATCCACACGCTCCAGTTCTCCGGCGGCGTGTCCGAGTACATCTACGGCTACGAGACCGCGGACAAGGGAGACCTGGGCAACTACGTGGGGCGCAAGATCCGCGCGGGCGCGGTGGAACTGTCGACCCGCGAGTCGTGGCGGTTCAAGGAACCGGACGTGCGCATCCGTGCCACGGTCATCGGTGCGTCGCAGTACACGGTGCAGGTGAGCGGCAACACCATCTTCCTTTCCGACGACTCGGTACTGCCGCTGCGGAACCTGCAGGTGATCACGCCTCATTTCCGCCAGACCGAGCCGCTCTCCACCGAGGACGTGCGCGGTTCCATCGAGAACGCGCTCCAGCGCTTCGACATGACCGACGGCGACCGCGGCGCGGCGCTGGCGCTCCATTGGGACCTGGGCCCCTCCTACCCCCTCATCAAGACCCTGGCCACCGGTGTGGTGGAAGGCATGCGCGAGCACCTGCGCCGGGGACATCACCTCGTGCTGGTGTTCGACGCGGACATCGCCAAGCTCGTGGGCAACATCATCGACAAGGAAATCCTCCCCGGGGCCGGGGTCATCTCCATTGACGGCATCGACCTCAAGGACTTCGACTTCGTCGACATCGGTGAGGAACTGCCGGACGCCAAGGCGGTGCCGGTGGTCATCAAGTCCCTCATCTTCCGCCACGAGGAATGGGGCCGGGGGCGGCTGCTGGCCACCGAATGACCCAAGGCCGCGGCCGCTCACGCCGCCGGGACGCGTTCCTTCCCCTTGCGCCGAAGACGGATCGGGTGCTCCGGATCGAGGGGCCTGAAGTCGGCCACGGAGAGCCAGACTCTCAGCAGATGGCGCTCGGAGCCGTCGCCGGTGAAGCGTGTGCGCGAATGCAGGACCACGTGGTTGTTGAAGTACTCGACGTCCCCGGGTCGAAGCTCCAGTGAAACCGCCACCTGGTCCGCGACCTCGTTGAACACCTCCAGTGCCTGGTTCTGTGCCGCTGTCAGCTCCGGAACCCCCGCAAGTCTCTGTGCCCGCTTGATGTGCACCGGATAGGCGCAGGCGTTGAAGACGCCGTCGCGGACGCTCACGAACGGCAGGCGGGTCCAGCGGTGCCCGTAGTCCGGATGAGGCTCCTGCAGCGCCACGTGGAAGGGGCGGGTGAGGACGCGCAGTTGATCCGGACAGTCGGCCGCCAGGATGTTGTAGACGCTGGCGGCGCTGGCGAAGCGCCGTGTGCCGCCGCCACGGGCGGCGCGCAGGCACACGAACCCGATCACGTCTTCGAGGTCGGCGTGGAAGGGAAGGGCGCCGGCGGCGCGGAAGCCCAGACCCTTGTTCTCCGCCTCCTCGCGCACGTGCGCGAGCGTAACCCCTCTGAACTGTTCCACGGGCTCGCCGAGACACCGGCTCAGCGCCATGAACGTCGTGGCCGCGGCCTGTGCCGTCAGCTCCTGAACCGGAAGCCCGCGCAGGATCCGGAACCCCACGCCCGAGCGCAGCTCCCACCCGGTCCGCGCCATCTGCCACGCGAGGAAGGAACCTGCCGGCACCGAGGGGGGTTCGCCGTGAAGGGCGGCGCGAGACATCGCCGACAACTCCGTCAGCTCGTTCGGGGTGAAATCATGCAACCACGCGGGCGACCGGTCGAGGTCGCCCGGCACCCATGCCGCGGGGTCGGACGCCCGCGGGAACTCCGCCGTGCATGGAACAGGGGTCGAAACGTTCGTGTCCGTGTGCACTTACTTCTCCCGGAATGCGTCCTGCCGGTAGCCGCGAAGAGGCTGAAGGACGTATTCGATGAGGCGTTGTTTGCCCAGGATGACCGCGGCCTCCGATGACATGCCGGGCAGCAGGTTGATCTTCCGGCCCTCCACCACCATGTAGCTCTGGTCGAGATCGATGAGAGCCTTGAACACGGGGCCGCTCGGTACGGTTCCGGACGCGGGGGAGGATGCGCCTGCCGCACCCGCCGAGACTCCGTCCTGGGCTCCCGCGTTCACCGCGTCCTTGCCGACGTGGCGCACGGTCCCCTCGATGGCGCCGTAGCGGCGGAAATCGAACGTGGTCACCTTGAGGGTGACCCGCTGGCCGGGCTTGACGAAACCGATGTCGGAATTGGCGATAAACGCTTCCACCTGGATGCCGGCGTCGCGGGGAACGATGACCATGAGTCGGGCGCCCGGTTCCACCATGCCGTCTTCCGTATGCACCGCGAGGTCCTGGACGACGCCGTCCACGGGTGCGCGCAGGGTATGGCGCGCGCGCAGCTCCCGCGCCTGGCGAATGTCCTCGCGCAGCACGAGGATACGCTCGCTCACGGCGGCCAGGGCGCCCCGGCGCTCGCGGTAGAACTCCGACACTGTCCGCTCCTTCTGCGCCCGCATCGCCGCCAACCCGGCCCGGACCTCGGCCAGCTCCCGCTCGCGCAACGCCGTGTTGCCCTCCATCTCCACCAGCCGTTCCTGTTCGTCGATGAAGGCCAGGCGTGAGCCGTGGTTCGTGCGATAGAGGGTCTCGCGCATGGCGGTTCGCTCGCGCAGGATCGGCAGAAGCCGGCGATGCTTCGCCAGGGCGGCCTCCAGGGTGCCCCTCTCCGCCCGGCGCTCGGCCATGCGGTTGTCGAGTTCCCGGAGGTGTGCGCGGTGCGCCGCGATCTGATCCGTCAGGAGTGCCTCGTGGATGGAGACGATCGCGGGCGGCGCGCCGTCGGGTGGGCGGAAGTTGCGTTTTTCGCGCCAGCCCAGGAGGGCCACCAGGCGCGCCGCCTCCACCGACCGGGTCTGGAGTTCGCTCGTGCGTTTGGAGATCTCGGCGTCCACGAGGGTCGTGTCGAACTCGATGAGGAGGTCGTCGCGTTCCACCGGGCTCCCTTCCTCCACGGAGATGCGCCTGATCTTGCCGGCCTCGAAGGACCGGATCACCTTCACCTGTTCGGTGGGGACGATCCGCCCGGGCGCCACCGCCGCCAGCTCCACCTCCGCCACGGAGGCCCACGTGAGCGTGCCCACGAGAAAGACGCACAACGCCACGAGCAAGAGTATGTCTGTGCGACGGGACTGGTTCATCACCGGCTCTCGGACGAGGCCAGATTCCTTCGGCCTCACGAATAAGGATCGACCACGGAGAGCCGGACTTTAGCGGCGAGGAGGTAGAACTTTCTTGGAAATGTGCAAGCGGGTGGGGCGCCGGAAGTACGGGCACGGGCTCGCAAAGCGGTGCCGGTCGACCCCGATCTGGTGGACAAGGCGCGTTGCGCCGGGCAGGGCTGTTCGAGTGGCCTGGCGGAAACTCGCTAGTGCGCCACCTGGGCCATGGCCATGGTGATGGACTCCTCGATGTCGGCGATGACGGCGCCGACCTCGCGGCCGATGAGGTCCATCTTGCGGAGCTGTTCGATGCGCGGGCGCACCCGCTCCATCTCCCGCTCCGAGAAAAGATCGCCGAGGATGTCGCAGGCGTCGACGAGGCATACCAGTGCGATGTCACGGGGATCGGGCATGTCGTCGGACAGCAGTACGTCCTCCATGCGCAGCTTGACGCCGCGTTCCACGCGCCCGTCGATGGTGGGATAGCGCCGCGACTGGAACACCCACAGGAAGCGCTCGTCCTTGGCCTCGATGATGCCGCGTTCGATGAGGTTGTCCATGACTCGCTGGCGAATGGCGGCGGCCTGCTCCCGCGCCAGCAACTCCACCCATCCCTTGGTGTCCAGGTTCTCGCCGGAGTTGGCGATGCGCTCCAGCGCGCCGTCGAACAGGGAATTGCCGGTAGGCGTGGCATCGATGACCACGAGCCGCTCGGGGTCCGTGTCGACGCGGTTGGCGAAAGCCAGATCCATCAACACCGCGCCGATCAGGATGTGTTCCACGGCGCCGCCGCGGATGGGCAGGAACAGCCCATCGTCGTCCAGCATCAAGAGTGTGATTTCTTCGGTGAATGTGAGCATGGCGTCGCCTCGACCTATCCCGCGGCGAGGGCTGAATCGCGGGTCTCGTGGTATTCGAGCATGTTGAGAAAGCCGCTGACCTCCATGACCGACTTGCACGAGGGCTGGAGCGCGCACACCGACAACTTTCCGCCTTGCTGCTGGCACTTCTTGGCGCTCACAAGGACCACGCGCAGTCCGGCGCTGCTGATGTAGTCCATGTTGGCGCAGTCCAACAGCACGCGATGATCGCCGCGCTCGATGATTTCCGAGATGCGTTTCTCCAGCTCGGGGCTGGTAAACCCGTCAACGCGCCCGCTCGGGGCCACAACGATCGTGGATCCGCTGGTTTCCTCTTGAATGTCCATCCGACACCTATTCCCGGGTTCGATAACCCTGTTCCTTGCACCCCGACGGCGTGATCGCCAATTACAACTGATCGGCCAAACTCAGAAACCGGCCCAACAATATCACAGGGTCGTGCCCTGGGCAACAAGCCCGCGGCCCGCTATTCCTTGCCGGGTTCGAATCCGCCCTGTTCGTGGTACACGACCTTTTTGTCTTCCTCGAAGGCGCGCACCGTGGGTATGGTGCCGCGCAGCCCCAGTTCCTTCCAGCGTTCCGCCACCTGGTCGTACATCTCCCGGCGCAGGGTGGTGCGCTTGGAGAAGACCGGCAGGTAGCGGTGCTCCTTGCAGGCGTTGATGAGCGCCTTGGAGCCGTAGGGCCGCTCCTCCGGCGGGTTCTGGGTCGGGTCCAGCCACGTGCTCCAGGTGTTGCGCAGCACGTCGATGTCCTCGATGGGGTTGGAGCGGCTGCTCATGGCCCAGATCACCTGGTCCATGTCCGTGGGGTCGATGTCCTCGTCCACGGCAATGATCCATTTGGTGTAGTAGGCGCCGCCGGGTACCTGCGCCGCCAGCGCCAGGCACTGGGCCGCGTGACCGGCGTAGCGTTGCTCCAGGCTGATGACCGTCATGCCGAAGCCGCCGGCGCCCGCCGGGTGGGCGTAGACGCCTTGCACGCCCGGGATGCCGAGCTTCTCCATGTCGTCCCAGATGCGCGCCGAGCGGATGATGGCGAAGAAGCCGCTCTGCTCGCACGATGGGTAGTCCGCCATGATGGCGTTGGTGAGCACCGGGCGGGTGCGATGGTGCACGCGGGTGACCTCCACCAGCGGACAGCCCGCCTCGGGCCGGCCGTAGTAGCCCGGAAATTCGCCGAACGGCCCTTCGGTCTTGACGGAATTGGGGCGGATGACGCCCTCGATCACCAGTTCGGCGTTGGCCGGCAGCAACAGGTCGCTGGTCTCGGCGCGCACCACCGGGATGGCTTCGCCCTTGATGCCGCCGGCGAACTCGTACTCGGACACGTTCTTGGGGAAGGTCTGGGAGCCCACCAGCATGAACAGCGGGTCGATGCCCCAGGCCGCGGCCACGGGCACGGCCTCGCCCTTCTCCCAGGAGCGGGTGATGTGCAGGCGCGCGTCCTTGCCCGGCGACAGGTAGAGCCCCACCTCGTTCTTGCCCTGGAGCATCATCCGGTAGGTGCCGATGTTGAGGTAGCCGGAGTCCGGGTCGCGCGTGAACACCGCGTCCGCCGTGCCGGCGTAGCGGCCGCCGTCCAGCGGCCAGTGGCGCGGGATGGGGAGCTGCTCCAGGTCGATGTCGTCGCCGGCGAGGGTGTTTTCGTACACCGGCGCCTGGGCCGCCGGGATCTCGCGCGGCGGAATGCGGTCCTTCATCTTCTCCTTCAGCCGGCGGATCAGCTCCAGCGTGGGAGTCTCGGGCGGCTCCTCGATGGTGAGGGCGATGCGCTTGGGGCTCGGCCCCAGGATGTTCCACAGCATGCGCGCGCCGATGGCGCTGTCCTCGAACCCCTTGGGGTTCTCGAACAGGATGGCGGGCGACGGCTCCTGCTTGGCCACCAGGTAGGTGATGGCGCTCATCTCCTCGTCGCGGTCCACCGGCTTGTCGATCTGGATCAGCTCGTTGACCCCTTCGGCCCGGTCGAGCCATTCACGGAGGTCTTGAATCGGGCGGCTGGTCCCCGCGGACCCGGCGCTGTTCGCTTCGGCCATGCTTCACCTTCCTTGTCGTGCGGTGTTCGTGGTTGTTGTCGGCGCCCGCTAGTGTGGTGTCTCACAAATACGCTTGTGAATCTGCGAGGGCATTTTGGTCGTCGGCAAGGCGCGATGACGAGCAGTGGCCAATACCACGTGAGGAAGAGCAACGCAGCCGACGGCCAAAAGGACCCGCAGAGTCATAAGCGTATTTGTGAGACACCACACTAGTCCTTCATGTCGTTCGGCAGCAGGCCGGAGAAATAGGCGAACGCGTGATGGGCGCGGCCGCGGTTCGTGGCACCCATGACGGCGATGTTCCGGTCCGGCATGGAGGGCGCCTCGCCGATGCTGCTGGCCACCCACTGCATGTAGGCGGTGCGCTCCAGGTAGACGGCGTGGCTCGTGGCCTCCTCGACACAGTCGCCCACCGTGGTCATGCCGTGACCCTGCATGAGCACGGCCATGCGGTCGCCCAGCGTGGCCACCAGCTCGGCGCCGTCCTGGAGCGTGTAGATGAGCCGGGGGCTGTGGAAGATGGGCGTTTCCGGGGCGAACGCCGAGGCCTGGTTGTAGATGGGACGGATGGGCACGCCGGCGATGGCGAAGGCCGTGGCCAGGGGCTGGTGCGTGTGCACCACCGAGTTGAGGTCCGGGCGCGCATTCAGGATGGCCGCGTGGATCATGGTTTCACGGGGCGGGATCTTGAGATCGATGACCGCCTTCTGGTTTCCGGCCTTGGCCCAGTTGGCTTCGCAGTTCTCCATGTAGTCGTCGATGTCCACTTCCATGAGGTCCTTGGCGCGGATGGACCCGAGGGGTGCGAGCACCGGCTTGATGAGCAGGCGATTGGTGCCGGGGATGCGCGCACTCACGTGGCCGTGGTAGTCGGCGAGTCCCTGGTGGAAGAGGATGCGCGTGGCCAGCGCCACGGTTTTCCTGAGTTGCCCGATCTGACGCGCGCTGGCCTTGCCTGGTTGTTTCTTGGCCATGGAGATGCCTCCTCGAAATGCCGAACCGGCACCCGCCGCGGGATTCGTCGATCACACGGATGAACGGCAAGGCGGAACGCTGCTTCAGCGGGAATGAGAACGAGCGGAAAGCCCGTCGGAACTGCCGGTTTCATATCACAAGGCCGCGTGTGAATCCACCCGGCGGCCGTCGGGCTGTACCATACGAAGCGGCTTTGTGTTACAACTCTTTTCAACCTGCTCGGCCCGATCAGCGGCCCGGTCGAGGACACGACGACTCGACCCGAGGCCCGAATTCCCCGCATGGTCAACCCGACGTTCCGGAAGTCGCTTGCCGGCAAGTGAGGGACGAAGTTCATGGATTACAAAGCAACGCTCAACCTCCCCAAGACCGCGTTTCCCATGCGCGGCAACCTGCCCCAGAAGGAGCCCGCGCGGGTGGAGCAGTGGGAGCGTGAAGCCATTCACGAGCAGATGGTGGAGGCCAATCGCGGCCGCCCGACGTTCATCCTCCATGACGGCCCCCCCTACGCCAACGAGCGCATTCACATCGGACACGCGCTCAACAAGGTCCTGAAGGACATCATCGTCAAGTACAAGAGCATGCGCGGTTTCTGCGCGCCCTACATCCCGGGCTGGGACTGTCACGGGCTTCCCATCGAGCTGCAGGTGGAAAAGAGCCTCGGGCGCGCCAAGAAGAACGCCCTCAGCAAGGTGGAGGTGCGCAGGCTGTGCCGGGAACACGCGGAGAAGTTCATCGGGGTGCAGCGCGAGGAGTTCAAGCGCCTGGGAGTGCTGGGTCGGTGGGAGGAGCCTTACCGCACCATCGACTATTCCTATGAGGCCACCGAGGTGCGCGAGCTGGGCAAGTTCATGGCCAGCGGCGCGATGTACCGGAGCAAGAAGCCGGTGTACTGGTGTGCGTCCTGCGCCACCGCCCTGGCCGAGGCCGAGGTCGAGTACAACGATCAGGTGACGCCCTCGGTGTACGTGAAGTTTCCGGTCAAGGATGCCAAGGGAAAGCTGCCCGATGAGGACTGCGCCTTCGTCATCTGGACCACCACGCCCTGGACGCTGCCGGCCAACCAGGCCATCGCCCTGCACCCGGAGATGCGTTACCGGCGGGTACGCACGCCCGCGGGCGTGCTGGTGGTGGCGGAGGAGCTGTCGTCCTCGCTGATGGAGGTCTTCGGCTACGGCGCCGGCGAGTTCGAGGCGCTGGAGGGGTCCTGGTCCGGGGCCGAGCTGGAGGGCATCGTGTGCGCGCACGCGTGGCTCGAGCGGGACGTCGCGGTCATCCTCGGCGACTTCGTCACCGCGGATCAGGGTACCGGCTGCGTTCACGTGGCGCCGGGCCACGGGCACGAGGACTTCGAGGCCGGCCAGCGCTACGGCCTCGAGGCCTACGCGCCGGTGGACGGGGCCGGACGCTTCACCGCGGACGCGGAGGAGTTCGCGGGCCAGATGGTTTTCGACGCCAACCCCGCCATCGTCGCCAGGCTGAGCGAGGCGGGCAAGCTGCTCAAGGCCCAGGACTTCAACCACAGCTACCCCCACTGCTGGCGCTGCAAGCAGCCGGTGCTGTTCCGCGCCACCGAGCAGTGGTTCATCTCCATGGCGCACACGGGTCTGCGGCAGGGCTCCCTGGACGCCATCGAGCGGGTGCAGTGGATCCCGCCCTGGGGACAGGACCGCATCACCGGCATGATGGCCAACCGGCCCGACTGGTGCATTTCCCGCCAGCGTTCCTGGGGCGTTCCCATCCCCGTGCTCTACTGCAAGGACTGCGGCGAGATGCAGTTGAGCGAGGCGCTGTGCGAGCACGTGGCGGAACTGTTCGAGGAAGAGGGGTCCGACGCCTGGTTCGCGCGCCCGCCGGAAGAGCTGGTGCCCGCGGGACTATCGTGCCGGGCCTGCGGTTCCACCCGGTTCTCCAAGGAGGAGGACATCCTGGACGTGTGGTTCGACTCGGGCGTGAGCCACGCCGCGGTGGTGGAACGCCGCCCGGAGCTGGGCGGACGGGCGGACCTCTACCTGGAGGGCAGCGACCAGCACCGGGGTTGGTTTCACACCTCGCTCCTGACCTCGGTGGGGACCCGCGGCCGGGCGCCCTACGAGGGCGTCCTCACCCACGGCTTCGTGCTCGACGGCAAGGGCCACAAGATGTCCAAGTCCATGGGCAACGTCACCGCGCCGCAGGAGATCATCAAGAAGTTCGGCGCCGACATCATCCGGCTGTGGGTGGCCGCCGAGGACTACCGCGACGACGTGCGCATCTCCAACGAGATCCTGAACCGCCTGGTGGAGTCGTACCGGCGGCTGCGCAACACCGCCCGGTTCCTCATCGGCAATCTCCACGACTTCGACCCGGCGCGCGACGCCGTGAGCGCGGACGCCCTGGAACCCCTGGACCGCTGGATCCTCGACCGCAACCAGCGGTTGCTGGGACGGTGCCTGGATGCCTTCGACAGGTACGAGTTCCACTTCGTCTACCACGCGCTCAACAACTACTGCAGCGTGGACCTGAGCGCGCTCTACCTCGACATCGTCAAGGACCGGCTCTATTGCGCGGGGCGCGACTCCGCTGCCCGCCGCTCGGCCCAGACCGCCCTCCACGGCATCCTGCAGACCCTGGTGCACCTGATGGCGCCGGTGCTGTCGTTCACCGCAGAGGAGATCTGGGAGCACGCGCCGCGCACGGCGACGAGCCCCGACAGCGTGCTGCTCTCGCCCATCCCGGAACCCGACGAAGGGTTGCTGGACGCCGCGGTGGCGGCGGAGTGGGAGTTGCGGCTGGACCTGCGCGGCGAGGTGCTGAAGGCGCTGGAGGTGGCGCGCCAGTGCGGCGCCATCGGCCATTCCCTCGACGCGCGGGTGGCGCTTTACCCGGACGCTTACGACAAGGCGCCGGACGTCCGGGAGCTGCTGCGCGGAGGCGCGCCCATGCCCTGGGAGGATGTCTTCATCGTGTCGCAGGTGTCCGTCATGGCGGGCGGTGCGCCCGCGGACCTGGCCTACCCGGATCCCAAGGCCGAGCCTGGCGCCGAGGCCGGCAACGGTGACGGTGCCGCGGCCGCGGGTCAGGGCACGGGTTACGAGAGTACGCACCTGGGCGGGACCATCGCCGTGTACCCCGCGGACGGGGCCAAGTGCGAGCGATGTTGGAAGTATCACGTGGGCGTGGGCGAGGACCCGGACCAACCGGGCGTCTGCCCGCGCTGCGCGGAGGTGTTGCGATCTTTACCGCGGGCCGAAAACGCGCACGCGTAATCCTGCTGCTGGCCGCGATCCTGTTGCTCGACCAGGGCACCAAGCTGATCGTGGACCGCACGATTCCGCTGTACCGCTCCATTCCGGTCATCGAGGGCTGGTTCGACCTGACCCACGCGCGCAACACGGGTGCCGCCTTCGGGCTGCTGGCCGGCGAGCGCAGGGCCGTGGGCTCCTTCATTCTGATCGTGTTCTCGTTGGCGGCCGTGGGCTTCATCATCCACCTGCTGCGCAGGCTGGTGGAGACCGATACCGGGCTGATCCTGTCGCTGACGTTCATACTGGCGGGCGCGCTGGGCAACCTCATCGATCGCGTGTTCTACGGCGAGGTGATCGATTTCCTGGACGTGTACTGGAACGGTTACCACTGGCCCGCGTTCAATGTCGCGGACAGCTTCATCACCGTCGGCGCGGTGCTGTGCCTGTGGTTCCTGATGCGGACCAAGGGCCGGGACCCGTTCGCGCCGCGGAGTCCAACGGCGTGAACCGGCGCGGTGTTCTGTGCGTGGCGCTGCTGCTGGCACTCGCGGGCTGCCAGGGGGAAGGCGACACCACGCCTCGGGCCGCCGCCGAGGCGTTCTTGGACCGGCACTACGTCGAGATCGACCTCGCCAGGGCCAGGGATCTCACCGCCGGTCTCGCGCGGAGCAAGATCGATGAGGAGCTTCGGCTCACCTCGGGCCAGGCCATCGACGTGGCCACGCGCAAGCCCCGGGTCTACTACAAGCTGTTGCAACAACGGGAGTCCAGGGGACGCACCGCCTTTGTCTACGAGCTCACCATCCGCCCCGATGGAGGCGGCGAGTTCAACCGCAGACTCATGATCCGCGTGCGCAAGGAAGAGGCGGGTTGGCGCGTGTCGAACTACATGGAATACTGACTCAAAATCGAACCTTGGTTGAACGATGACTCTACGCGAAAACGGACCTTTGTCTCCCTATCGTATCCTGGACCTGACCGACGAACTCGGCTTCCTCTGCGGCAAGACGCTGGGTGATCTCGGCGCGGACGTGATCAAGGTGGAGCGTCCGGGCGGCGACGCGGCCCGGCGCATCGGTCCGTACCTCGACGGCGGGCAGGACCCGGAAAAGAGCCTCTACTGGTTCGCGTTCAACAACAACAAGCGCGGGATCACGCTGAACCTCGAGTCAGCCGAGGGGCGGGAGCTGTTCAAGCGTTTCGTGGAGAAGGCGGACTTCGTCCTGGAGACGTTCCGGCCGGGCTACCTGGAGGACATCGGCCTCGCCCACGACGTGCTGCGCGGCGTCAACCCCAGGCTGGTTCAGGTCTCCATCACCCCCTTCGGCCAGACCGGTCCCTACAGCCGCTACCGCGCCACGGACATCGAGATCATGGCCATGAGCGGCTGCATGTCGCTCACCGGCGATCCGGGCAAGCCGCCGCTCCGGGTGACCTTTCCCCAGTCCTACCAGTGGACCGGCTCCTACGCCGCCATGGCGGCGCTGGTGGCCCACACCCAGCGGCGGCGCACCGGCCGCGGCGAACACGTGGACGTGTCCGCCCAGGCGTGCATGCTCTGGGGCTTCTCCCACGCGCATACCTTCTGGGACCTCAACCGCTCGGTGGAAAAGCGCGCCGGCTCCTTCATGACCGGCCGCACCATCACCGGCGCCAAGATGCGGGTTTTCTGGCCCTGCAAGGACGGCTACCTGAACTTCATCATTTACGGGGGCGAGGCCGGCCGCAAGACCAACCAGGCGTTGGTGGAGTGGATGGCCGAGAAGGGTGAGGCGCCCGCGTTCCTGCTGGAAAGGGACTGGCGCACGTTCAACATCGAGCGCGTGACCCAGGAAGAGATCGACGTCATGGAGGCGCCCATCGCCGAGTTCTTCACCGGGGTCACCAAGCGGGAGTTCTTCGAGGCCGTGACCGGCCGCGGCATGCTGGGCTATCCCGTGTCCACCGCCCAGGAACTCCTGGCGGATCCCCAGCTCGCGGCGCGGGATTTCTGGCAGGAGGTGGAGCATCCCGAGTTGAACCGCTCCCTGACCTACCCCGGGGGGTTCGCCCGTTTCTCGGAAGTGCCGTGCCGGATCTACCGGCGGGCGCCCCTCATCGGCGAACACAACGGGGAAGTTTATGGCGAGCTGGGACTGGATGCCGGGGAGTTGGCGCGACTGGACAGCGCGGGCGTGATATAGCGAAAATTCTCGGCGGGCGACGCGGGACGAGGAACGCCATTGCCGGACGGTCCGCGTCGTCGCCTCATCAACGAATCCATGGAATGAAAGCGTCATGAAAGCACTGGAAGGTCTCAAGGTCGTGGAGGCCGCCGCATACGCGGCCGGACCCGTGGTGGGCAAGCATCTCGTGGACCAGGGGGCCACGGTGGTGCACGTGGAGTCGCGGACGCGGCCCGACGGCTTCCGCACCCACTATCCGCCGTACAAGGACAACATTCACGGGCTGAACCGGTCCGGTCTGTTCGCCCTGTGCAACAGCGAGAAACTGGGCATCACCCTCAACCTGAAGAAGGGCCCGAAAGCCCTTGCCCTGGCCAAGCGCCTCGTGGAGTGGGCGGACGTCCTGGTGGAGAACTTCAGCCCCGGCACCATTGGCCGGTTGGGCCTGGGCTACGAGGCCCTGAGGGAGGTCAACCCGCGGCTTATCATGCTGAGCAGCTCGAACCTGGGACAGACCGGACCCCACGCGCACCATCCCGGCTTCGGCTCCCAGCTCTCTTCCCTGGCCGGCTTCACCAACCTTACGGGCTACCGGGACGGCTCCCCCCAGATCCTCTACGGCCCCTACATCGACTACATCGCGGTGGGCTACGGCGTGGTGGCCGTGCTGGCGGCCCTGGAGTACCGCGAGGCCACCGGCCGCGGCCAGCACATCGATCTGGCGCAGTACGAGACCGGCCTCCAGTACATCGCGCCGTTGTTGCTGGACTACACCGTCAACGGCCGCATCGCCGAACGCGACGGCAACCGCCACCCGGAGGCCTCGCCCCACGGCGCCTTCCCCTGCGCGGGGGAGGACCAATGGTGCGTGCTGAGCGTGGCATCCGACGAGCAGTGGCGCGCGCTGTGCCAGACCATGGACCGCCCGGACTGGGGCGGCCGCGACGAGTACTCCACGGCCGAACGCCGGCGCGCCCGCGCCGACGAGCTGGAAGCGCGCATCGGCGAGTGGACCCGGCAATTCGAGGCGCGGGAGCTGGTGGAGAAGCTCCAGGCCGCGGGCGTCCCCGCGGGCATGATCAACGGCATGGAACAGATCTACGACGACCCCCAGCTCGTGCACCGGGGGCAGTGGACCCGCATGGAACAGGCCGAGATCGGCGCCATGTCCTACCAGCGCGCCCCCTACACCCTGTCCGAGAGCGACAGCGGCCCCGACCGCCCGGATCCTCTGCTGGGCGAGCACAACGCCTACGTCTACCGCGAACTGCTGGGCCTCTCGGAAGCGGAGTTCGAGGCGTTCACGCAAGAGGGAATCATCGACTAGTGCGGTCATCCCCGTTCGGTCGTTCCCGCGAAAGCGGGAATCCAGGAGTGGTGGGGAGGGTCCAGTGTTCGTGCTGAGCGAGCCGGTCTTCGCAAACATCGCTGAACACGCCTCGGAGACCTACCCGGAGGAATGCTGCGGGGTGATCCTCGGCGGCGAGGGCGGCGACGAGGTACATCGGCTCGAGAACATCCAGAACCGGCTGCACGCCACCGACCCCGAGACGTTTCCCAGGGACGCGCGGACCGCTTACACCCTGGATCCCAGGGAATTGGAAGCGATCCTGGAACAGGCGGAACGCCGCGGCCTGGCGTTCAAGGCCCTCTACCACTCCCATCCCGATCACGACGCCTACTTCTCCGCCGAAGACAAGGCCTGCGCCACGCCCTTTGGCGAGCCTACCTATCCGGACACGGCGCAGATCGTCATCTCCGTCATGGGCGGCAAGGTCGGCCGCGCCGCGGTCTACGCGTGGGACCCGGACGTCGGCGATTTCGTGGAGAGCCCGACGCGGAAAGTTCCGGGCCGTTGAAACCCGAACATCACAGCCTGGACGTGCGCGGTCTGCGCATACACTGGGTCGAGTGGGGCAGGCAGGGCTCGCAACCGCTCATCCTCGTCCACGGCTTCCGCGACCACTGTCGGACCTGGGACTTCTTCGTCGATGAACTACTGGCGACGCTGCCGGACCTGTGGCTCGTGGCGCCGGACTGTCGGGGCCACGGCGACAGCGGCTGGGTAGGCGCCGGCGGCTACTATCATTTCTTCGACTATCTGCTCGATCTCGACGCCCTCATCCGGCATTTTGGTCAACCGGTCGTGCGGCTCGTGGGCCACTCCATGGGCGGCACCATCGCGTGCCTGTACGCGGGGACTCATCCCGAGCGGGTGTCCAGGCTCGCGCTGGTGGAGGGATTGGGTCCGGTGGGGATGTCGTTCGCCGACGCGCCCGGTCGCGCGGCGCGATGGCTGGAGCAGGTTCCGGCGGTGAAGGAGGGCGCCGGCTACGCGAGTCCGGACGAGGCGGTGGACCGCCTCCTGCGCGCCCATCCGAGGTTGACGGCGGAACGGGCGCGCCACCTGGCGAAGCACGGCATGCGCCGTAGCGAGTCGGGCGCATGGCAATGGAAGTTCGATCCGCTTCACCGCACCACAACGCCGCAACCCTTCTACCTGGAACAGTTCCGCGCGTTCCTGCGCCGCGTCGCCTGCCCGACCTTGGTCGTTCAAGGCGCCGAGAGCGATCACCGGGAACGCGGCGACATCGAGGCTCGTTGCAAGCTGGTTCCGGGCGCAAGTCTGGTGACCGTTGCCGACGCGGGCCACATGGTCCAGCAGGACAACCCGGAGGCGCTGGCCGGTGTCCTGGCATCGTTCCTCGCGTGAGCAGCAGGGCGGTCACGGCACGCCGAGAGCGCCGGGCGCCGATTTGTATTGCCCGGCCGATGCTGTTACCGTGCAAGCCAAGCAGGGAGAAGGACCGTGCGCAACGACGTAAGGCTATTCCTGAGGGCGGGAGAGCAGGTCAAGCACAACCGCAACCTCCAGTGGGGCGTCGGCATCGTTGAAGAGGTGATGACCTCCAGCGTCCCTGGCGGCACCTGCCTCGCCCGCATCCGCTTCCAGGACGGCCGCCTTCGCGTCTTCCACAACGACCTCGACAACGAAAGCTGCTGCTACTACTTCGGCATCCGCCACTACGACGACCCCGGCCACAACGGCATCCGCCGCCAGCTCCTGGCGTATTTCGATGCCGACGACTGCTGACGAATAAAGTAGACCTTGGGCGCGGTACCGATGATCGGTCCGGGTGGCGAATCACGTCGGAGAGGTGCGTTTTCCCGTCAGGCCAGACCGGTCGTCGCCGGTAACCCCCCGGTCGTGCACACGTTGAACACCCAGTCACCCCGTCGCACGCGGTATGGGCGCTTGGCCGCGGGACTGACAAGGTAGTTGTCCCCCAGCGGATAAATTTCGCGGAACGCCTGGACCGCGGCGATGTTCAACCTGTCGGGATCGATCCGGCACTCGAAGAGATCCAACCGGTCGCGTCCCCGGCGGACCACGAAGTCCACCTCGCGGCGCGACTTGTCCAGCCAGTAGAAGATATCCTCGTCCCGGTGCCTGAAACGCAGAGCGTCCAGAACGAGATGCTCCCACAGCAGCCCGCGGTCGTCGTCCCTGACACTGTCCCAACCCTTTTCCAGCGTGACGAAACCCGTATCGAAGGCATAACACTTGGGGCGGCTGACGATCTCGCGCCGGCCGCCGCCATGGAAGGGGCGCACCAGATGCACCGCGTGAGCGATCTGCATGGCCTCGATGTGGGCCTTGACGGACGGACGGCTGAGTTCGCTGAGACTGGCGAGCTTACCGTAGTCGAGTTGCCCGCCGCTCTGGCGCAGCAGCAGCCGGAAAAGGGACAGGAAGCCCTGACGGTTGCGGATCGCGAACAGTTCCAGGATGTCGCGGGCGTAGAAGCCGTCGATCCATTCGCTGAAGAACTCGGGGTCCTTGCGCTCCGCCAACAGCGGCTCCGGCAGGCCGCCGTGAAGCAGCCGGCGGTCGAGACTTCCGATCCCGAACGGACCGGAACATTCCTCCCACAACACCGGGCAAAGGTGCACTTCCGCCTTGCGTCCCGTGAGCGAGTCACGAAACTTGCCGGTGGCAGCCAACGTCGACGATCCCGTGGCCAACACTCTGACCTGCGGATATTCGTCGGCCGCGATCTTCAATAGACGGCTGGGGTCGGTCAGACGGTGCACCTCGTCCAACACTACGACGGCCCCCGGCGTCTGACCTTCCAGGAACAGCTCCGGATCCTCGAGAGCCCGAAGCGAGGACGGCAGATCACAGTTCAGATGGATGACGTTCTCATCCGGCAGCATCCGCGCCAACGTCGTCTTGCCTACCCGACGGACTCCCGATAGCCAGACCACGGACCGACGTGACCAGGCTCGGAGGACTCGGTCCAACCAAAGTGCGCGTTCAATCATACTCGTATCTTACATTCAGGCGTCCAAATGTAAAGTATGATTTCACGGAGCTCGTAAGCGTGTCAACGGTCAGCGTGTGGAGGAAGGCGGGACTTGGCAAGTAGTCCAGGCCATTGCCAAGTCCCGTCCGTTGAGCGGTCGGTCAGCCCGAAAGATTGGCTTTGAAGAAATCCGCCGTGCGCTGCCACGCGTCCCCGGCGGCGTCCGGGTGCCAGCGGTCGGCGTTGGTGTTGTTGTTGAAGGCGTGCTTGGCGCCGTCGCCGTAGATCTTGAGGTCGATGCTCTTGCCCGCCTTGGCCAACGCTTCTTTCAGGGGGTCGATGCCGGGCATGATGTTGGGGTCGTCCTCGGCGTAGTTGCCCATGAGCGGGCAGGAGATGTCGGCCACCTGCTCCAGCGGATCGGGGTTGCGGCCGTAGTACACCACGGCGGCGTCGAGTTGGTTGCACTTGGTGGCGAAGTTGAGGGACTGGCCGCCGCCCCAGCAGTAGCCCACGACCCCGACTTTGCCGTTGGCGAAGCCCTGGCTCTTGAGGTACTCGACGGCGCTGGTCAGGTCTTCAACGCAGCCCGCCGGGTCCAGGCTCCGGATGGCGGCGATGGCGTCTTGCGAGCTCTGGTACTGGGCGGTGCCGCCGGTGCGTTGAAGCATGTCCGGAGCCAGGGCGGCGAAGCCCTCCTTGGCGAAGTGGCGCGCCACGTCCTTGATGTGGTCGACCAGGCCGACGTTCTCGTGAATGACGACGACGGAGCCCAGGCTGGCGCCGCCCTTGGGCCGCGACAGGTAGCCGGTGCAGCTTCCGTATTCCACCATTCCGGATTCGAGCCCGGGATCATTCTCGTCGACGAGATAGGGTATGGTATCCGCCATGTCTGAAAACCTCCTCGTTGTCAGTTGCGGTTTCAAATCACCCAAGTCAATAGCAGATACTCCACCCGCTACGCCGCCGCCAACCGCGACCCCCGCCTCCTCCTCTGCACCAGATACAGCCCGGCAAACAGCACCCAGGCGCCGAACTGGACGGTCATGCGCAGGGAGTCGGTGTCGCCCGCCAGGAGATCCGGCCGGAAGGCGCCGGCGCAGATTACGAACAGGAGAGCCCGCTCGGGCCAGCCGCAACGGTCGGCGAAGAACCCCTGCATGGCGGCGGCGAAGGCCATCATGGCCACTAGGCCGTTCACGATCACCCAGACGACGCTGAACATGTCGGTGAGCCAGATGATCGTGCCGTCGGCGGTTACGCCGGCGATCAGCAGCAACTCCAGGTTGAAGATGAAGACGAAGGGCAGGATCGCGGTGCGCAGGTCGTACGTAAACCCCTGGATCCCCGTCTTGATGGGGTCCGAGCCGGCAATGGCCGAGGCCGCGAAGGCCGCCAGGCCCACCGGCGGCGTGTCGTCGGCCAGAATCCCGAAGTAGAAGACGAACAGATGGGCCGCCAGCACCGGGATCACCAGACCCGCCTGCCCGCCCAGCGTGACGATCACCGGCGCCGTCAGCGTGGCCATGACGATGTAGTTGGCGGTAGTGGGGAGGCCCATGCCCAGGATCAGGCTCGTGGCCGCGGTCAGGATCAGCATGAGCACCACGTTGCCCAGGGAGATGATCTCGATGGCCTCGATGAACCGGCTGCTGAGGCCCGTCAGGGTCACGGTGCCGACGATGATTCCGGCGGCCGCGGTGGCCACCGCAATGGGCGCCATGTTGCGGGCGCCGGACACGCAGCCCTGCAAAATCTCGCGGACGCTGAGGACCAGACCCTGAAACACGGCCTGTCCGAGGGAGCCGGTCGCCAGGTTGTCGGGTGACGGTCGGAGAACCGCGGCGCAACTCTGCACCACCCGCTGGATGACCATGATGGCCAGGGTGAGCAGGATCGCGTTGAAGGCCGCGGAAACCGCGGAGAACCTGAGGATGACCAGCGTGTAGATCAGCGCCAGAATTGGGATCAGGAAGTGCGCACCCCTTAGGAACGTCGGCCAGAATCGGGGCAACTCTTCGTCCGGTATCGCGGTCAGGTCAAGCTTGAGGGCTTCGAGGTGGACGACGTAGAGCAGGGCGATGTAGGACAGAACCGCGGGAATCGCCGCCGCGGTGACGATGTCGATGTAAGGCAGCCCGAGGAACTCCGCCATGATGAAGGCCGCCGCCCCCATGACCGGCGGCAGGAGCTGTCCGTTGGTGCTGGCGCCGACTTCCACCGCGCCGGCCTTGTAGGCCGGCAGCCCCACCCGCTTCATGAGCGGGATGGTGAAAGTCCCCGTGGTGGCCACGTTGGCAATGGATGATCCCGACACCATGCCGGTCAGGCCCGACGCCAACACGGCGGCCTTGGCCGGTCCGCCGCGGAAACGGCCCACCATGGCGAAGGCCACCTGCACGAAGTACTCCGCCGCTCCCGCCCGGTCCAGCAGCGCCCCGAACAGCACGAACAGAAAAACGAAATCGGTGGATACACCCAGCGGCACACCCCAGATGCCGCTGTCCGACAGGTACATGTGGTCGACGACGAAGTCGAGGGGGATGCCGGGGTGGGCGAGAAACCTGGGCATGTACGGGCCGATGAAGCAGTAGAACAGGAAGACCGTGCCGAGCGCCGGCAGCGCCAGCCCCAGGGACCGCCGCGCGGACTCCAGCAGCAGGATGATGAACGCCGCGCCGATGTAGACGTCCCGCGCCAGCGGCAGGCCGGAACGCTGGATGATCCCCACGTAGTCCCAGGCCAGGTAGACGGTGCCGCAGCCGGCCAGGGCCGCGATGATGAAGTCGTACCAAGGGACCTTGACGGGGTCCCGCTTGCGCCGTCCTGGAAACAACTGCTGCATCAGCGCGTGAACGCGCTCCAGCGTCGCGGTCCGCCGTATGGCCGGAAAGGCCATGTAGACCAGCAGCACGGCGAAGGTCAGGTGAATACTGCGGGCGATGATGGAGTTGATGGGCCGGTAGGCGATGTAGAGCTGGAACAGCGACCAGCAGAGCGCAAGCACCCAGAGGAACCCCCCGACGGGACCGCCGGGGGAGCGGGTCTTACCTTCGCCCTCGCCCAACTCGGCCAACGCTTCGAGGTCGACGGTCTCGTCGGCTGTGTCGTCGCGATCGGTTGAATTCACGGGGCCGCCTGGCTGGCCTGTTGCCGTTGGTTCTTTCGTCAAGTGAATCGGCCCGGGGCCGGGCGATTCCGCCCGTGCCCCGAGCCGCGCGTCATTTCGGAAAAGAAGGCCGGTTGTTTACAGCCAGCCCTTCTCCTTGTAGTACTTCACCGCTCCCGGATGCATCGGAGCCGAGAGGCCCTTCAGCATGTCCTTTGGTTGCAGGTTCTTGAAGTTGGCATACGAGTTGCGGAGCGTGTCGAGGTTTTCGAAGATCGTCTTGACCACCTGGTAGACCGAGTCGGCTGGTTCCTGCTCACCGGTGACGAAGGTCGCCTTCACGGCATAGGTCTCAACGTCCTTGTCTACGCCCTTGTAGGTCCCGCCGGGTATCTTGGTCATGACGTAGTAGGGGTTGTCCTTCACCAGCTTCTGGATCGGCGCCGTGTTCACCGGAACGACGTCGATGGCGGTGCTGTTGGCGATCTCCAGACCGCCGCCCCAGGGAACGCCGATGGTGTAGAAGAACGCATCGATCTTCTTGTCCACCAGCGCGCGGTTGGCCTCGTTCTGTTGCAGACCTTCGGCCTTGATGTCCTTGTCCTTGTCGATGCCCGAGAGGCGCAACACATCCTCCGCGTTGCCCCGCTGTCCCGAGCCGGGGTTCCCGATGTTTACGCGCTTGCCCTTGAGGTCGGCGATGGACTTGATCCCGGTGTCCTTGCGGGTGACGAGCATGATCACCTCGGGATGGACGCTGAAGACCGTGCGCAGTCCCGTCTGGGGCTTGCCGTTCCAGTCCTTCTTGCCGTTGGTGGCCTGCCAGACGCGGTCGGACTGGGCCACGCCGTAGTTCAGCAGTCCCCGCTTGATGGCATTGATGTTGAAGACCGATCCCAAGGCCGGCCGGCCGATACAGTTGTAGCCCTTGCTCCCCAGTTTGTCGTTGACGATCTTGCAGATGTTGAGGGCCACCTGGTAGTAGACGCCGGTCGTGGAACCGCCGCCGACCACGAGGTAGTTCTGAGCGGATGCATCCTTGGCCGTCGCGGCCAAGGCGCCGCAGAGTGCCAAGCCGAGCGCGAATACGAGAAAACGCTTCATGGTAACCTCCTTGTAGGTTAGGTTTACGGACTTGAGAGCTACTGCAACCAACAGTCGTTGTCCATGCCACATCAGGTGGGGCAATGCAACCTGAACCGGTTCGAGATCAACCCGTTTGCGAATCGCCGATTGCCAATAAGCTATTGAACCGCGTCGGGTTTATGGGCACCCTAGGACCGCCCGCGGGCGCGCCGGCGCTCCGGCGAGTGGATATTTCCGGCATCCTGGGTTAGGACACTAGGAAACCCCGAGGCGGGTTGGCGCGGAATCCATCATGGCAAAAGAGGAACGAAAGATCGAAAACGGCGCCGCCGAGGTCACCGGCATGCTCACCGTCGACCAGCTCCGGGCGTCGGTGACCGCCGGCGAGCTGGATACGGTCGTGGTCGCCTTCACCGACCTGTATGGCCGTTTGTTGGGCAAGCGCCTGGACGCGGAGTTCTTTCTCGACACCGCGGCCGCGGGCGGCACTCACGTGTGCGACTACCTCCTGACCGTGGACATGGAGATGGAGCCGGTGCAGGGGTACCGGCTGGCCAACTGGAAGCGCGGTTACGGCGACGTCCATCTGGTGCCGGATCTGACGACGCTGCGGCGTCTGAGCTGGCAGGACCGGACCGCGCTCGTGCTGTGCGACGTCAAGGAGAACGTCTCCCACGAGCTGGTGCCTGAAGCGCCCCGGTCGGTGCTGCGCGGCCAACTGCAGCGCGCCGGCGCCCTGGGGTACGAGGCCATGGCGGGGTCGGAGCTGGAGTACTATCTCTTCGAGAACTCCTACCGGCAGGCGGCGGAAAAGCATTACCTGGACCTTGCTCCGGCGGGTGGCTACATCGAGGACTACCATGTGCTCCAGGCCTTCCGGGAGGAGGGCTTCCACGGCGCCGCCCGGCGCCATCTGCGGGACTCCGGCGTTCCGGTGGAAAGCTCCAAGGGCGAGTGGGGACCGGGCCAGCACGAGTTGAACGTGCGCTACGCCGACGTGCTCACCATGGCCGACCGCCACTGCGTCTACAAGGAGTGCCTCAAGGAAATAGCCGAGCAGATGGGGCTCAGCGTCACCTTCATGGCCAAGTTCGCGACCGAGTTGGCGGGCTCGAGCTGTCACGTGCATTTGAGCCTGTGGCGCGACGGCGGCAACGCCTTCGCCGGGACCGGCGCGAGCGGTTTCTCCGACGTGTTCCGATGGTTCCTCGGCGGCTGGCTGGCGCATCTGCCCGAGACCATGGTGTTCTACGCGCCCACGGTCAACTCGTACAAACGCTACCGCGCGGAGTCCTGGGCGCCCACCGGCGTCGGCTGGAGCCACGACAACCGCACCGCCGGTTTCCGGGTGCTGGGGCAGGGCAAGGGTGCCCGGATCGAGTGCCGCGTGCCCGGCGCGGACTGCAACCCCTATCTCGCCTATGCCGCCGCGCTGGCCGCCGGCGTGGACGGCATCCGGCACCGGACCGAGCCGCCGCCGGCCTTCGACGGCAACCTGTACGCCGCCGGCGACGTGCTCCAGGTACCGGGGTCCCTGGGGGAGGCAACGGACCTCTTCGCGGAGAGCGAGTTCGCGCGCGAAAGCTTCGGCGCGGAGGTGGTGGAGCACTACGCGCATTTCTTTCACACCGAGGAACGGAAGTACCGCGACGCCGTCACCGACTGGGAAAGGAAACGCTATTTCGAGCGGATCTGAAATGCGCGCCACCGACACGCCGTTCATCGGCATCACCACCTACGGGCGCGGCCCGCACAACCGGTTCATCCTGCCCGCGGAGTACGTGGACGCGGTGCGCCGGGCCGGCGGCATCCCGTTGCTGCTGCCGCCCGGGGAAGAGCGCCTGGACGCGGTCCTGCCGCTGCTCAAGGCGGTGGTGCTCAGCGGCGGCGGCGACCTCGACCCCGACCTCTACGGCGGCAGCCAGCACGAGACCATCTACATGGTGGAACCGGAACGGGACCGTTCCGAGATCGACCTCGCCCGGCGCGTATTCGATCTGGAGGTCCCCACCCTGGCCATCTGCCGCGGCAGCCAGATCCTGAACGTCGCCAAGGGCGGGACCCTGATCGAGCACCTGCCCGACGAGGTGGGAGAGACGGTGAACCACCGGGTGCCGCCGCGCGAGCCCACGCCCCACCCGATCCGGGTGGACCCGGCATCCCGGCTGGCCGGTATCCTCGGAGCCACTGATTTTTCGTGCATGTCGTGGCACCACCAGGCCATGCGCAGGGTGGCGCCGGGATTCGAGGTGGTGGCGCACGCTCCGGACGGTACCATCGAGGGGCTGGAGATGCCCGCGCACCCCTGGCTGGTGGCGGTGCAGTGGCACCCGGAGTTGACGGCGGCGGAGGACCCCATCCAGCAGCGTCTGTTCGACGCCTTGGTGGAGGCCGCGGGAACACGCTGAGCGGAGGCCGCCGAATGGGTGTCTCGTGCGCAAGAGCACCTCGGCGCAAGCCGTCGTTCGATTGACCCCATGCGTTTGAAGGACAAGGTCGCCCTCATCACCGGCGGCGCCAGCGGCATCGGCCGGGAGACGGCTCTGCTGTTCGCCCAGGAGGGTGCGCGGGTGGTCATCGCGGACGTCGACGACCGGAGCGGCAAGCGTCTGGCGGGGCGGATCAAGCGGGCCGGCGGCGAGGCGGCTTACTGCCACGCGGACGTTTCCCGGGACGGCGATTGCGCGCGCATGGTGGCCGCGGCGGAAGCCGAGTTCGGCGCGCTCCACGTCCTCTTCAACAACGCCGGCATCATGCTGGCCGAGGACGCGGACGCGGTGGCGACGTCGGAGGAGGTGTGGGACCGGACGCTGGCGGTGAATCTCAAGGGGGTGTTCCTGGGCTGCAAGCACGGGATTCCGGCGTTGCGCCGGGCGGGCGGCGGGTCGGTCATCAATACGGCGTCGTTCGTGGCCCTCATGGGGGCGGCCACGCCGCAGCTTGCCTACACCGCCAGCAAGGGGGGCGTGGTGGCCATGACCCGTGAGTTGGCGGTGCTCCACGCGCGCGAGAACATCCGTGTGAACGCGTTGTGCCCGGGTCCGCTACGCACGGAGTTGCTCATGAAGGTTCTCGACACCACGCGCAAGCAACGGCGGCGCCTGGTGCACATCCCCATGGGGCGTTTCGGCGAGGCCCGAGAGATCGCCCGGGCGGCACTGTATCTGGCCAGCGACGAATCGTCGTTCGTCACGGGCACGGAGTTCGTCGTCGACGGCGGCATCACCGCGGCCTACGTCACGCCGGAGGCGGGGCGGCCGCGCTAGTGTCCTGCGTCACAAATAGCTTGATGAAACCGCGAGGGCATTTTTGTCGTCGGCAAGGCGCGATGACGAGCAGTGGCGGGCACCACGCGAGGAAGAGCAACGCAGCCGACGGCGAAAAGGACCCGCGGTTTCATCAAGCTATTTGTGACGCAGGACACTGGTGTACCGCGTCACGAACAGGCTCATGAATATGCGAGAGCAGATTCACAAGCCTGTTCGTGACGCAGCACACCGAGGAAAGGAGCAGGCGAGGGCATGTCGGCACGGGTGCTGCAAGAACTTCTGACGGACCGGATACTATTGTTCGACGGGGCCATGGGCACGCGCATCCAGGCGCTCGCCCTCGGGGAGGCGGAATTCCGCGGCGCGCGCTTCGGCGAGCACCCGAAACCGCTCAAGGGCTGCAACGACATCCTGTGTCTGACCCAGCCCCAGGCCATCGAGAAGATCCACGAAGAATACCTGGAGGCGGGTGCCGACATCGTCGAGACCAACACGTTCAACGCCAACGCCATCTCGCTGCTCGACTACGGCATCGAAGACCTGGCCTACGAGATCAATGCGGCCGCCGGGGCCGCGGCGCGGCAGGCGGTGGACCGGTTCAACGCCCGGGACGGCGGCTCTCGCCTGGTGGCTGGGTCGCTGGGGCCCACCAACCGGACGGCCTCCATGTCGCCGGACGTCAACGACCCGGGTTTCCGCGCGGTCACCTTCGACGATCTGGCGGCGGCCTACTACGATCAGGTTCGTGGCCTCGTGGATGGAGGAGTCGACCTGCTGCTGCCGGAGACGACCTTCGATACCCTGAACCTCAAGGCCTGCCTGTTCGCCATCACGCGGCTCATGGAGGAGCGCGAACTGTCGCTGCCGGTGCTGGCCTCCGTGACCATCACCGACCTGAGCGGGCGCACCCTCTCCGGCCAGACCCTGGACGCGTTCTTGACCTCCATCGGCCACGCGGATCTGGCCGCGGTGGGGATCAACTGCGCCTTCGGACCGCATCAGATGAGCCCCTTCGTGGAGGAGCTGTCGCGACTGTCGCACCTGCCGGTGTTCGCCTATCCCAACGCGGGCCTGCCCAACGAGTTCGGCGGCTACGACATGGGGCCGGACGAGTTGGCCGGGGCGCTGACCGAGTGGGCGCGGGAGGGTTGGCTCAACCTCGTGGGCGGGTGCTGCGGCACCACCCCGGAGCACATCGCGGCGCTCCGGGAAGCGGTCGAGGGTCTGCGTCCGAGAACGGCTCCCGAGTCCGACGGCTTCACCCATCTCAGCGGGCTGGAACGGCTGGTAATCCGGCCGGACACGAACTTCATCATGGTGGGCGAGCGCACCAACGTCGCCGGCTCGCGGAAGTTCGCCCGGCTGATCCGCGAGGAACAGTACGAAGAGGCGGTGGTCATCGCGCGCGAGCAGGTGGAGGGCGGCGCCAACATCATCGACGTCAACATGGACGAGGGCATGCTCGACTCACCCGAGGCCATGACCGCGTTCCTGAACCACGTGGCCGCGGAGCCGGAGATCGTGCGCGTGCCGGTGATGCTCGACAGCTCCAACTTCTCGGTCATCGAGGCCGGGCTCAAGTGCGTCCAGGGCAAGGGCGTGGTGAACTCCATCTCGCTCAAGGAAGGGGAGGACGCCTTCCGGCATCAAGCGCGCCTGGTGAAACGTTACGGCGCCGCGGTCATCGTCATGGCTTTCGACGAGGAGAAGCAGGCGACGACGGTGGAAGAGCGGGTGACGGTGTGCGGGCGCGCACATCGCATCCTCACCGAGGAGGTCGGTTTCGACGAGGCCGACATCATCTTCGACACCAACATCCTCTCCGTGGCCACGGGCATCGAGGAGCACGCCGAGTACGCCATGAACTTCATCGAGGCGGCGCGGCGGCTCAAGGCGCTGTTCCCGCGCTGTCACATCTCCGGCGGAGTGAGCAACATCTCGTTTTCCTTCCGCGGCAACGACCGGGTGCGCGAGGCCATGCACGCGGCGTTCCTCTACCACGCCATCCAGGCGGGCATGGACATGGGCATCGTCAACGCCGGCCAGCTCGCGGTGTACGAGGACATACCGGCGGACCTGCGGGAGCTGGTGGAAGACGTGCTCTTCAACCGGCGGCCGGACGCCACGGAGCGGCTGGTGGACTTCGCCGAACAGATGAAGGACGCGGGCCCGGTGGCCGTGGAGGAGCAGGCCTGGCGCGAGGAACCGGTGGAGAGCCGGCTCTCCCACGCGCTGGTAAGGGGGATCGCGGACTACATCGACGAGGACGTGGACGAAGCCCTGGAGCAGTACGAGCGCCCGCTGCACATCATCGAGGGGCCGCTCATGGACGGCATGAGCGTGGTCGGCGACCTGTTCGGGTCGGGCAAGATGTTCCTGCCCCAGGTGGTGAAGAGCGCGCGGGTGATGAAGCGTGCCGTGGCGCGCCTGACCCCGCTGATGGAGGCCGAGAGCGCGGCGGCGGGCGGCGGCATGAAGCGCGCCAAGCTCGTGTTCGCCACCGTCAAGGGCGATGTCCACGACATCGGCAAGAACATCGTCGGCGTGGTGCTGCGCTGCAACAACTACGAAGTCATCGACCTGGGCGTCATGGTGCCGGCGGACCGGATCATCGATACCGCAACGGCGGAGAACGCCGACGCCATCGGCTTTAGCGGCCTCATCACGCCGTCCCTGGACGAGATGGTGCACGTGGCCGGCGAGATGGAGCGGCGCGGCCTCGAGCTGCCGCTGCTCATCGGCGGCGCCACCACGAGCAAGCGCCACACCGCCGTGAAGATCGCCCCCGCCTACGGCCGTGAGACCGTGCACGTGCTGGACGCGTCCCGCGCCGTACCCGTGGTGCAGGACCTGTTGGACCCCGATGCCCGCGCGGCCCTGGACGCCGCCAACCGCGCCGACCAGGAACGCATGCGGGAAGAGTACGAGACCCGGGTGGGCACGCGGCTTCTGAGCTATGCGGATGCGCTGGAGCGGCGTTGCCGGATCGACTGGGAGGACTGCGAGCCGGATGTCCCCGAGTTCACCGGCAGCCGGGCGCTGCGGGAGTTCCCGCTGGCCGACCTCGTCCGGTACATCGACTGGTCGCCGTTCTTCCACACCTGGGAGATCCGCGGCCGCTACCCCGAGTTGCTGGACGACCCCGTGCGCGGCCCCGCGGCGCGGGAGCTCTTCGCCAACGCCCGCGAACTGCTGGACCGGATCGTCGGGGAGGGCCTCCTGACGGCCCACGGCGTCTACGGCTTCTATCCCGCCAACGCCGACGGCGACGACATCGTGCTGTTCACCGACGCGACCCGGAGCGCCGAGCTGACCCGCTTGCACACCCTGCGCCAGCAGAAGGAGGCGCGCAAGGGCACCCCCCAGTACGCCCTGGCGGACTTCGTGGCGCCGCGGGACTCCGGCCGCGAGGACTACATCGGCGCGTTCGCGGTGACCACCGGGCACCGCTCGGACGAGATGGCCAAGACCTTCGAGGCCGAGCACGACGACTACAACGCCATCATGACCAAGGCCCTGGCCGACCGCCTGGCCGAGGCCTTCGCCGAGTGCCTGCACGCCCGGGCGCGGCGTGAGTGGGGCTACGGCAAGGACGAGCAGTTGAGCCACGAGGACCTGATCCGGGAGCGCTACCGCGGCATCCGCCCCGCGCCCGGCTACCCCGCTACGCCGGACCACACGGAAAAGCCCATCCTGTTCAACCTGTTGAACGCGCCCGAGGCCACGGGCATCCAGCTCACCGAGAATTTCGCCATGTGGCCCGCCGCCTCGGTCTGCGGCCTCTACCTCGCCAACCCGGCCGCGCGCTATTTCGCGGTCAGCGCCGTGGGCCGCGACCAGGTGGAAGCCTACGCCGCGCGCAAGTCCATGATGGTAGGAGAAGTGGAACGGTGGCTGGGACCGGTGCTGGGGTATGAGCCGGGCAAGGGCTGACCGCCCCGGCTCGGCTACGAAATGGCACCAACGTTCCGAATCGTCATTCCCCCGGAAGCGGGAATCCAGGGGTGGGGTGGGTGGCGCTTCCCGTCAACCCGCCAGAAAACCCGTCACCAGCGCCGCCGTGGCCTCCGGGTCCTCCGCCTGGGGGCTGTGGCCGGTTCCCTTGACCAACTGGACGCCGTTGGAACCGGAAATGCCCTCCGCGTAGGCCTCGCCGTGGGCCGGCGGGACCATGCGGTCGGACTCACCCCACACCACCAGCGTCGGCGCGGAGATGCGGCGCAGCCGGCTTCTCAGCGAGCGGTTGTAGAAGTAGGGCGGGCTGAAGCCGAACCGGTTGGTGAAGCGTATCATCTGGTAACGCCGCAGCTCGTCCTCAATGTTCTCGGCCCGGCCGTCGGGGAACAGCGCGTGCCCTACCGGTGTACTGTCGCTTGCGAACAGCATGGCGCGGAGTTCGGAGTAGTCGGTGCCGCGCACCGGGTGGGACATCATGAAGATGTCGCCGATGGGCGCTCCGGGGACGAACAGGCCCGACGCGTCGATGAGCGCCAGCCGGCGGACCTTCTCGGGGTGTCTCGCGGCCAACTCGGCAGCCATCCATCCTCCGACACAGGTTCCCACCAAGTCGAACCGCTCGAGTCCGAGGGCGTCGATGACCTCCAGGTAGTGGAATATCAGGTCCTCCGCGGACTCCAGGTACTCGATCTCGTCCGACGCGGCGCACCCCGGGTGGGCCGGGGCGTAAAGCCGGCAGCTTTCCATGAGCTTCTCGTGGAACGGCATCCAGCCTTCCGTGACCGCGTGCACGTCGGCGAAGCCGTGCAGATAAAAAGTGGGCTCGCCCGCGCCGTCCTCCAGCACCGAAACCTTGCGACCGTTGATCTCGATGGCCCGCGCGCTCATGCCACCGTCCCCGCGGCAAGGGTCTCTTCCATCCTCGGATAGGCCTTGGCGAACACCCGCGCGGAGTCCTCCCGCAGGGCCGGCGCCACCTCGGTGGCGAACAGGCGCTGGCTCTTGAGCGCCAGCTCGCTCGGCATGTTGCCGAGATGGAACTGGATCAGCAGGTTCCCCACCTGCGACTTCTCGATGAGGTCCAGGATCTTGCGGTGCACGGTCTCGGGACTGCCCACCACGATGGACTGGGCCTTGTCCAGTTCGTCCCAGTCGTTGACGTCCCCCAGCATGGCGCGGTTCGGATCGGAGTGCTTCAGGAACTCCTTCCAGGCGGGCGCCGGGATGTAGGGCACGCCGGCGCCGAAGGTGAGCTGGCGCCCTTCCTTGCGCAGGTGCCCCTTGAGGCAGTTGCGCAGGAAGTACCAGACGCCTTCCTCGCACTCCTCCTTGGCCTGCGCGTCGGTCTCGCTCACGTAGGCCGACATCAGGATGCCCATGCGATATGGCTGGTAGCTGTCGCCGTGATCCTCCAGCACCTTGGAGAACTGCTCGCGCGCCTTGTAGGTCTCGCCGCCGTGGCTCCGGGAAGAAAGAAAGTAGCAGTAGCCGCGCTTGGCCACCTCCGTCAGGGTCGACGCGCTACGGGAACCGGGGACCCAGATGGGAGGGTGGGGCTTTTGGGTGGGCTTGGGCCACGGGTTGACGTAGCGCAGCGGATAGTAGCGGCCCTCGTGGTTGAACGGGCCGTCATCGGTCCACGCGCGCACCACCAGGTCCATGGCCTCCCAGAACCGCTCCCGCGAGGTCACCGAGGGGATGTCGTAGTTGTAGTTCTCCGGGCCGCCGCCGGGGGCAAACCCCGCGATAATGCGCCCGTTGCTCATGTTGTCGAGCATGGCGTACTCTTCGGCCACCCGGAGCGGGTTGTTGTGCAGCGGCAGCAGGTTCCCAAGAACGCAGATCTTGGCCTTGCTGGAGCGCTGCGTCAACGCCGCGGCGATGAGGTTGGGCGAGGGCATCAGGCCGTAGATGTTCTGGTGATGCTCGTTCAGCACCAGCCCGTCGAAGCCCAGGTCGTCGGCGTAGGCGAGCTGGTCGATGTATTCCTGGAAAAGGCCGCGGGACTTCTCCGAATCCCACAGGCTGTTGGGAACCGTCACCCAGCCCGTGTCGTACTTCTCATCGAAGTCCGCGGGCAGATGCGGGTAGGCCATGAAATGCCAGCAGAAAAGTTGTACCGGGTGCATCCTCGTATCCTCCATGCCCTGCCCCAACTGGATTCCCGCTTCCGCGGGAATGACGTATTGAGGCGACTAGGTAAAGCTCCGGGCGCGCGCCTTCCTCCTCAACCGTACCCGGGTCATCCCCATGAGCCAGCCGACGAGGAGCACGCCGGCGCCGCTGCCGAACCACCACAGGCGCTCGTCTCGTTCCAGGTTGGCGCTTTCCTGTTGCAGGCGTTGCAACTGGCGCCGCTCGCCCTCGTGATCCTCCGTGAGCTTGTCATTGCGCGCCACGAGATCCCGGTTCTCGTTGCGCAGCCGCTGGAGCTCGGTCGCCTGGGTGTCGACCACTGCGGTCAGCTCTTCGAGGCGCCGTTCCGGCGGGGCCTCGTTCGTGAGAAAGCTCTTGAGCACGTAGCCTTCACGCCCGTCCGGAAGGGACACAAGGTTGTAGTCGCCGTCCTCGCCGAGGATGTCCATCTCGTTGCCCGTGCGCAGCACCGCAAGGATACGGTGCTCCACGCTTGGTCCCGAGCGCAGCATGACCTCGCGATAGCCGCTGATGTACGCGGATTGCGCGTGGCACAACGCGCTGAGTGCAAGAACCCACAGGGCCGCGAGCGCCACGCGGCGGGCGGTCACCGACGCTTGCTCCATCAGAGACAACCCATCTGACCTAACACGGTACGCGACATGAGGCTGCCCCGTTCGCCTAGTTGTCCCGAAACGGAGAAGTGGTGTGTGCCCGGCACTTCCAGGAAACTGCAGTCGAGGCCCCGCTCCTGGCAGAGGGTGAAGAAGTCCCTGGACATGCCGATCCACCCGCGGGTCTCCGCCCCGCCCACCGCCACCACGAACGGGGTCCGGTCCAGGGGCGGATGCAGCATGGCGCTGATCTCCCGGGCGATATCGGGGGTCAGGCGGATGTCCTCGTTGGACGAGATATAGAAGACCGGGTCGGGGTCATACACACCGGTGATGGCCACGGCCGCCTTGATGATGTCCTCGGGGAGACCATCCTCTTCCCAGCGATGGCTGAGGGCCCTGGCCGTCAGGTGGCCGCCGGCCGAGGACCCCGACAGGTAGAGCCGCTCCGGGTCGCCGCCGTACTCGGCGATGTGGCGGTACACCCACGCGATCCCTTCTCGGGTCTCGCGCATGATGTCGGCCACGGTGACCTGCGGACAGAGGTCGTATTCCAGCAGCACCAGGGTCACCCCGGCCTCGACGAACGGATCGGCGAAGAAGCTGTACTGGTCCTTGTTGCCGCCCCGCCAGTACCCGCCGTGGATGTAGACCTGCACCGGAGCGCCGGGCTGCTCCGCCGGGAAGATGTCAAGCGTCATTCGCGGGCCGTCGCCGTAACGCACGTCGCGGTGGTGCTTGAACTGGGCCCGGGCGGCCTCGCTGGCCCTGTCCCGCTCCTCCTGCAACCGCGCGTATTCGGTAACCGTGAAGCGAGGGTTGAACTGGTATTCCATCTCCTCGCGGCGAAAGTCCTTGTACACCGTTTCCGCCATGCGCATTCCTCCTTGGCCTGTGTCCCTGCGCGGGCTTGCGAAGCTCCGCGAGCCCTCTTTGGGCGAATGCCCGGAATGATGAGGGGGGACGGCTGAGTTCCGGATTGTGTACCAGATCGGGCCGCGTGAAGCGAGAAGAAAGATTCGGTTCGGCGTCCGTTTGCCTCCCCGCCTTGTCACCGGCGGAATCTTGCCGTAAGCAGACGGTATGGACGCAACCACCTATGCGGAGCGGCGCGGTGCCTTCATGGAGCGCATGGGCGAGGGCGTGGCCATCATTCCGGCGGCGCCCCAGTCCACTCGGTCCAACGACGTGGAGTACCGCTACCGGCAGGACAACGACCTGCTTTATCTGAGCGGCTTTCCGGAGCCCAACTGTCTTTGCGTGCTGGTGCCGGGGCACGAGGCGCAACGCTTCGTACTCTTTGTGCAGCCGCGGGACCGGGAGAAGGAGACCTGGACGGGGAAGCGCTACGGGACCGAGGGGGCGAAGGAGGTGTTCGGGGCGGACGCGGCCTACACCATCGATCAGGTGAAGGAGGTTCTTCCGGGGCTTCTGGCCGGGGCGGACCGGGTGTACTTCGCGCCGGGGCGGGACGAGCGCATGAACGCTCTGATCCAGGGGCTTCTCGACGCCAGCCGGTCCGGGCGCGCGCGCACCGGCCGGGGGGTGGTGTCGCTGGTGGACCCGGCCTCCATCCTGCACGAAATGCGGCTTTTCAAGTCGTCCGGTGAACTGGACCTCATGCGCAAGGCGGTGGCGGCGTCGGAACGGGCTCACGCCGCGGCCATGCGGGCGGCGCGCGACGGCGCGTGCGAGTACGAGCTTGAGGCCTTGCTGGAATACCACTTCCGCGCGGCCGGCGGGTCGGGCATGGCGTATCCCTCCATCGTCGCCTCCGGAGCCAACGCCACCATCCTCCACTACACGCAGAACGACCGCCGCATGCGCGACGGCGACCTCGTGCTCATCGACGCGGGCGCGGAGTTCGACGGCTACTGCTCGGACGTCACGCGCACGTTCCCGGTGGCGCCGGCCTACTCGCCGCCCCAGCGGCGCATCTACGAGACCGTGCTGCGGGCGCAGAAGGAGGGCATTGCGCTGGTGCGGCCGGGCGTGTCCATGGAGGACATCCACCGGCGCGCCACGGAAGTGCTGGTGGAGGGACTGCTCGATACCGGGCTGCTGTCAGGGAAGGCCGATGAACTGATCGAGCAGGGCGAGCACGCCAGGTTCTACATGCACCGGACCGGCCACTGGCTAGGGCTGGACGTGCACGACGTGGGCCGGTACCGGATCGACGGCGCCGTGCGTCCGCTGGAGCCCGGCATGGTGCTCACGGTGGAGCCCGGGCTCTACATCGCCGAAGACGTGGACGGGGTGAGCGACGACTACCGCGGGATCGGGGTCCGCATCGAGGACGACGTCCTGGTCACCGACGCGGGCCACGAGGTGCTGTCGGCCGCGATTCCCAAGGAAGTGGACGCCATCGAGGCGATCCGGCGCGAAGCGCTGGCGAGCCCGAGCCCGGCACCGCCTCTGTCTACCTAACCGCAGCCCAGACAGCGGACGGTCTCGAAGAGAGCCTTTTCGTCGGTGGCGGTGCGCGCGTGGTCCAGCACGATGCGCAGCGCCTTGGATGCGTCGGCGATCTGGTACTTCTCCGTCATGGCTTCCAGCCATTCCCGTTGCGCGCGCTCGATTTCCACGCTGGTGTTGATCTTGTCCTTCATCGGGTGCTCCTTTCTCAACCTGTCAGGCGAATGTTCGGAACCTTTCGTCAGTCGATAGGCACGCAAGCCGGATTTGCCGAAGGCGTGATCCGACAGGCGACTACAAGCCACGCTCCGCCCAGTTCTCGAGTTCTTCCACCAGGGTCATGCCGGCCTCGCGGCGCCACTGGCGGCACAGGTACGCCAGCGCGGGCTTGAGGGCGGGTAGGGGGTCTGACGCCGGGGTCATGGCGGCCGCTTCGCGCCGCAGCCAATCCAGCAACCCGTCGACGCCGGCGAACTTCCCGCTCTTCATGGCATCGCGCAGGCGCGGCACGGTCTCCCGGCCGAAGCGTTGCTTGCCTTCCAGGTCGATGATGTCGGGCAGCAGCAGCGCGGCTTCGTCGAGGGAGACGTCGATGCGCGAGAGCATCTCGTTGTACACGGTACGGACGACCGCGTCGGCCCTGGCCCTTATCTGCCGCAGCAGGTCGGTGCCGCCAGCGTCCAGTGTTTCTCCGTCCGGCAGCAACTGGCAGTAGAGCTTGAGCTTGGGTTCGGTGCCGGACGGGCGCATGGTGATGACGAAGCGGTCGGTGTGGGCCTGGAGGACGTTCCGCGGCAGCCGGTCGGTTTCGCTGGCGATGGGGCCGAAGCGCTCCGGGTCCCAGTAGTCGACGAAGCGTTGCACCGGGCGTCCGCCGAGTTCCCGGGGCGGCGCCTCCCGCAGCGCCGCCATGATGCGGTCCTTCTTGCGCGACCCTTCCGCGCCGGCCAGGGCGATGCTGCGGTTGACGTTGTCGTAGCCGCCCAGCTCCCGCAGCATGGCCACGTAGTAGTCCAGCATGGTGCGACCCTCGTCCAGCAGCCGCTGGTACAGGCCCGCCAGCACCATGCACGCCGGGGTGGCGTCCTTGTCGCGGATGCCCGGGGCCATGACCACGCCGTGGCTCTCCTCGGCGGCGAGGACCAGGTCCCCCGGCGCACAGGCGATGTCCTTGTAGCGGCCGGTGCGCTCCAGGGTCTTGAGCACGTCGGCCACGTACTTGAAACCCACCAGCAGGTCGTCGATGAGCCACGAATCGCCGGCCTCGGCCACGACCCTCCCCAGCAGCTTCGTGGTCACCAGGGTCTCCATCACCAGCCCCCGGCGGCGCGGCCCCTCGGGGTCGAGCATGAGATGGTGGCACAGGATGGCGGCGATCTGGTTGCCGTCGAAGTGGTACCAGGAGCCGTCCTCCAGGCGCGCCTCCATGCCGATGCGGTCGGCGTCGGGGTCGCTGGACAGGACGATGCCGGCGCCGTGGCGGTCGGCGAACTCCCGCGCCGGCGCGGTGGCATGAGGCACCTCCGGATTGGGTGCCTTGAAGGGGATGGCGGCGAAGCTCCCGTCGAGTCCCTGGTCGGGCGGCATGAGCACCGGGAAGCCCAGCCGCTCCAGCACCGGCTTCACCGTGTGCACGCCGCAGCCGCACAGGGGCGTGTAGACCACCGGCGCGTCGGCCCGGGGGGGATAGAGGTTGCCGTACAGGTCCACGTAGGTGTCGACGTAGGCGGTGTGCAGGTCCCCGGGCAAGGGGCGGATCATCTCCGTACGCAGCCCCTCCGCGAACGGCACGGTGCGCACGGCCGTGGCCCGATCCATGGCGTCCACCAGCCGCTGGTCCTCGGGGGCGACGGGCTGGCTGCCGTAGGAATCGTAGACCTTGATGCCGTTGTCGTCCGGGGGGTTGTGGGACGCCGAGACGTTCATGCCGCCGCCGGCACCCAGTTGCACGATGTAGAAGGAAAGCTCCGGCGTGCTGGTGACGGCGTGGTCGTCTTCCGGCTCCGCCAGATATGCGACGATGCCGTTGGCGGCGTAGATCTCGCACGCCAGTCTCGCCAGCGAACGCGACGACACGCCCAGCAGGGGATGCCGCGGACCCAGGAACGCGTACACTTCGGCGTTGTCGGCGAAGACGCGCACGTCGTTGGCCACCACCACGCTGAGCGCGGCGTCGGGCGACTGCTCCCGCAGGTAGTTCGCGTGCCCCTGCGCGGTCATGGCCACCGTCGACGGGTTCATCCGGTTGGCGCCGTAGCCCATGGGGCCGCGCCGCCCGCCCGTGCCGAAGGGAAGCACCTGCCGGAAGGCGTCGAACACCAGCGCCGCGTGAGGTTCGTCCAGATGCCGCTCGATCATTTCCGGCTTGGCGTAGGGAATTGCGCCGCTGATCCAGCGGCGCAGGCGGGCGGCGGCCTCGGTGCCGGTGGCGCCGTAGCGCTCCGTCAGCAGGGTGCACATCCGGTCCAGTCGCGCGGGGTCGGTCATGTTGAGCGGTCCATGTCGGGAATGGCGTCTTCTGAAATAACGTCCTTCGACTTCGCTACGCCTGTCCTAAGCGTTGTCGAAGGGCGGTTGGTGGGCGGGAGTCGTCCGGTCGAAAAGCAAAGCAATCTGTCATTCCTGCGGAACAGGCTGTGTCAAACCGCCATCTGAGAGAGGCAGCAACCCCCTGAATCGTCATTCCCGCGAAAGCGGGAATCCAGGGGTGGCGAGGTGGGGAAACGCCGCCGTAGCGCCCCACCACCGCCCCTGGATTCCCGCTTTCGCGGGAATGACGTTCTGTTACGTAATTGCCTCTCTCAGATGGCGTTTTGACACAGCCTGTTCCGTGGGAATGACGGATGAGTGCACCAAAAAAAGGGCGGCCACCAGGGCCGCCCTTTAGGTCGGTTCGAGTTACCGGCCGGTGCGGGCCAGGGAGTGCACCCAGCCCTGCATCCGGGACTTCGCGTTGGCGATGTCCTTGTCGCTGAAGAAGTTCTTGAGGTCCACCTTATCCACCGCGTAAACCGGGCGCAGGAAGTCGCTCTCATAGCCGAAGGGCACGGTGGCGTCGATGCCCATGCCGCCCTCGAACACGGTGTTGGACGCGGTCCACTGCTGGTCGCCGGCGGTCATGCGCTCGGCCGGCATGAAGGTCTGGCCGCGTCCGCCGGGGATCGGGTTCAGGATGTCGGTCCTGGGGTTCACCCGGGTGGTGAGGCACCACATGATGTCGTCCATGTCGTAGATGTCGGTGTCCTCGCTGGCCGCGACCACCAGGCGGGAGCCCTGGGAGGTGGACAGGATGGCGGACATGAAGTTCCGCTGCCAGCCCTCCTCGATGCGGTTGCGCTTCTTCACCTGAATGATGGCGCCGCCCCAGTCGGTCATGCAGTAGGGGATGTTGACGTCCTGGATGATGCCGGGCTGCATGCGCTCGCACAGGAGGTACATGCACGCCTCGCGCACGGTGGTGTCGATGTTGTGGTCGTCCAGGGTGTGCACGCCCAGCGGGAAGATGATGGGCTTGCCCTCGCGTGCGCGCGTGGTCACCGCGGTCACGTGGAAGGTGGGCGCCTTGTAGGCCTTGCCCATGTAGCCGGCCCACTCCGGATGGAAGTGGTAGCGGCCCTGGATGTCGGCCTTCTCGGACTCTTCGGTCTCGTAGCGCCGGTCGCGCGGGTTTACGTAACCCTCCAGCACCACCTCGCAGTCGGCCAGCGCCAGCGCGTCCACGGTCTTGGCCTTCACCACCCGGACCGGCGAGCCCTGCACGGCACCGGCCACGCCCAGCTCGTCGCAGCCCTGGGGCAGCACGACATAGTCGAAGCCGGCCCCGGCCAGCAGCGTGCATGAGGGCGGAACGCCGAAGCACATGGTGATGGGCACCGGCTTGTCGGCCTTGTAGTACTTGGACACCACCTGCCACATGTGCGATCCGGGCGAGATCTGGAAGGTGGCGACGTTGCCCCAGCGGAAGTTCATGCGGTTGTAGCCGAGGTCGGTGCCGCCGTCGAAGTGCTCGCCGGAGATGAGCCGGTTGCCCGAGCCCACCGTGAGCTCAGGCTCGTACTCGGTGTGGCGAATGGGCAGCATGTACTCGTTGACTTCCTTGGGATCCTTGATGATCTCCTCGTGGACCGGTGCCTCCTCCGAGCTCACCTCCAACGGCGGGATCTGGTTCTTGATGGCATCCGCGAGCTTGCGTGTGCGGTCGGTGTGGGTCTCCCACCCGAACATCTTGTTGATGACGCCCATGTCGCCGAACAGGTTCGTCACCGCTCGGTGATGCGGCTTGTCCTTGACGTTGTTGAACAGGATCGGACAGCCGCCGTCGAGGTTCTTCTGAATGGCGGTGATTTCAAGGTCGGGATCGACCTCCTTGTCCGTCTCGATCAGGTCGCCCTCGGCCTTGAGCCACTCGAGCGCGGTCCTCAGATCGTGGATCTGCTCGGCCGCGGGCCCCGTTTTCTTCGCTGGTTTCGCCATTTCCTACTCCTCTTGTGTGATTTACGGTTGTTTCGCGGCGAATGTTCGCCGCTCCCCGCGTGATGGTGGCCCCCCCGGGTCATCGGGGCTTGCCGATGACAGAAAACGCTTCCTCAAGTCTACAAAAGGAACTCGTCGAACGGGGTAATGCACTCACGAGCGGAGTTCGACAACATTAGCCAAAGGATTTGGCCGTGTCAACCTGTGAAGGTCTCCTCCGACCTCACGCCGGATCGGGCCGAGACCGCCGCCTCCAGGCCAGCGCGGCGCAGATGCTGGCGTAGATGACCACCAGGCACAGCAGCTCAAGGACCCACGCGTACCGATAGGAGCCCGTCAGGTCGTAGGCGAACCCGCCGAACCAGGTGCCGAGGGCCGCCCCCAAGCCGAAGGTGACCTCCAGGAGTCCGACGATCATGGCCACGTTCCGGCCCCAGAAGATGTCGGCGATGGTGGAGGCGTAGACCGGGTTGCTGGCGCTGTGGCCCAGCCCGTAGAGGAGAGCGAATGCCACGGACCACCAACCGGGGGTATCGGCGCCGAGGACCATGAGAAGGCCGACGCCGGCCATGCCCATGAGCGTGGCAAGGCCCAGGGCGCGCTCGCGGCCGATGCGGTCCGAGGCAAAGCCCCAGATGGCGGTACCGGGAATCCGCGCCACCCCCACCAGGCCGAACGCCGAGGCCGCGGCGAGCTTGTCCAGCCCGGCATGGATCAGATGGGCGACCGCGTGCGTATACACCAGCGAAATTCCCGTGCCGACCGCAAGGTGGCCCACGGCGATGGACCAGAAGGGCAAGGAGGACAGCGTCTGCTTCAGCGTCCAGTCCCGATGGCCCGCGTCCCGTGCCGACCGCGTGGCGGCCGCCGCGTCGCGCGCCTGCGCTTCGATGAAGCCGCCGTCCGGAAGCTGACCGATGTCCTCCGGCCGGCGCCGCTGCAGCAGCGCGTTGAGCGGCACGTGGGCTACCAGGATGGCCACCCCCAGCAGCATCATGGCGCCGCGCCAGCCGTAGCCGGTGATGAGAATCTGCACGCCGGGCACGATCACGATGCCCACGCCAAGCCCCATGGCTGCGAGGCCGATGGCGGTGGCCCGGCGCCTGTGGAACCAGTGGGCCAGCACGGCGGTGGTGCCGACGAAGTCGATGCAGCCGATGCCGAACCCCGCCAGCAGGCCGTAGCAGAGGTAGAACTGCCACAGCGATTCACCGCCGGACGCCAGCACGAGCCCGATGCCGACGAGGCCCAGGCCCAGGGGCATGACGATACGCGGTCCGAGCCGGTCGAAGGCCCAACCCGCCACCGGCGCCATGGCGCTGTAGACGACGCCGTTCACCGAGGCGATGGTGGCGGTGGTGGCGCGCGACCACCGGAATGCCTCCAGCAACGCGACGTTGAACACGCTGAACCCGGCCATGAGGCCGCCCACCACCACCAGGTTGAGGAAGCACATGGCGACGATGACGTAGCCGTAGAAGAAGGGGCGGCGCGGCATGGAGTTTGCCGGATGGGTCGGCCGGGGGTTGTCCCGTGTGCCGTCCTGCTGGTTCACCGCGTCTCGTGGCGGGTCCGCCGTTTCCACATCATGCTCACCTGGATGCTCACGTACATCAGCGTATACGACAGCAGCGCCAGCATCCAGGCGTAACGGTACGAGCCCGTGACATCGAAGGCGAGTCCGCCGAACCAGGGTCCGATCGCGATCCCGATGCCGTAAAAGATCTCCAGGAGGCCGATGATGGTGGCGACGTGCCGTCCCCAGAAAATATCGGTGAGGGTGGCGCCGAAGGTGGGGTTGGCGGCGCTGTGACCGACGCCGTAGAGGACGGCGAAGCCCACGAACCACCACGCGGGGGCCTCGGGGTCCGGGAACATGAGCAGTCCGATGCCGGCGAGGGCCATGACGGTAGCGATGACATAGGCACGATCACGCCCCAGACGGTCCGAGACAAAGCCCCAGAAGGGCGTTCCGGGAATCCGCACCAGCCCCGCCACGCCGAAGACCGTGGCGGCGGCGAGCTTGTCGAGGCCCACGTGGACCATGTGGGCCACGGTGTGGGTATGCATGAGCGACACGGCGATGCCGGCCGCCAGATGGCCCACGGCCATGGACCAGAAGGGAAACGAGCACACCGCCGTGGCCGGCGTCCAGTCGTGGCGGGTCTGCACCGCGGCGGGGGGCCCGGATGCCGGCGGGGTCCCCCGAGTGACCGCGTCCCGAGTGTTGGCTTCGACCCATGCGCCGTCCGGGAGCTGCCCGATGTCCTCGGGCCGGCGCCGCTGGAGCAACGCGTTCAGCGGCACCTGAGACGCCAGCAAGACGGCCCCCAGCAGCACCATCGCGGCGCGCCAGCCATAGCGGGTGACGAGGAACTGCACGCCCGGCACGATCACGATGCCGACGCCCAGGCCCACGGCGGCGAAGCCGATGGCGGTGGCCCGGTTCCGGCGGAACCAGTGGGACAGCAAGGTGGTGGTGCCGACGAAGTCGAGGCAGATGAGGCCGAGACCCGCCAGGAGCCCGTACCAGAGGTAGAACTGCCACAGCGCCGTGCTCCCTCCCGCCAGCATGAGCCCGGTGCCGATCAGCAGCCCGCCGAGGGGCATGACGACGCGCGGCCCCAACCGGTCGTAGGTCCATCCCACCAGCGGTGCCAGGGCGATGACCGCGATGCCGTTTACCGACGCAATGCCCGCGGTGGTGGCGCGAGACCACTGGAACGCCTCCAGCAGCGCGATGTTGAACACGCCGAACGACGCCATGAAGCCCCCCGCCAGCACCAGGTTGAAGAAGCAGAGGGCGACGATGACGTAACCGTAGAAGAAGGGGCGTCGAAGCATGGCATCCGGGCCGGTTGCGAGGCCGCTCTCCGGCTCGCCGGCCGACTCACCGCGTCTCGTGGCGGGACCGCCGCTTCCACACGATGCACACCTGGATGCTCAGATAGGCCACCGTGAAGGATATCAGTCCCAGGACCCAGGCGTACTGGTAGGACCCGTTCACGTCGAACGCATAGCCGCCGAACCACGATCCCAGGGCCACGCCGATGCCGAAGGTGATCTCGAGCCACCCGAAGATGGTCCCGACGTTCTTTCCGCCGAAGATGTCCGCGATGGTGGAGCCGAAGGTCGGGTTGCCGGAGCTGTGCCCGACGCCGTAGAGGATCGCGAAGGCCACGAACCACCATGCCGGGGCGTCGGCGCTCAGGGCCATGAGGACCCCGATCCCGCCGAGGGTGAAAACGGTGCCGAGGCGGTAGGCGCGGTCGCGCCCGAGGCGGTCCGAGATGAACCCCCAAATGGCCGTGCTCGGAATTCGCGCCACTCCCACCAGGCTGAAGGCGTTGGCGGCCAGTTGCTTCGCCAGTCCGACGTGAACCAGGTGCGCCACCGCGTGGGTGTACATGAGCGCAAGCCCGGTGCCGAGCCCCAGGTGGCCCACGGCGATGGCCCAGAACGGAAACGAGCCGAACGCGTCCATCAGCGTCCAGTCCCGCTCCGGCACGACCTCCCGCACAACCTCTTCGGCAGCGCTCTCCCCTGGCGTCGGGGGTTGGTCCACGGCTCCCATCGAGTCGCCGTCCGGAAGCTGGCCGATGTCCTCGGGCCGGCGTCTCTGGAACAGGGCGTTAAGAGGCACGACCGTTGCCAGCACCACCACTCCCAACAACACCATGGCGACGCGCCAGCCGTAGCCGGTGATCACCGCCTGCACCACGGGTACCACCAGGATGCCGAAGCCCAGCCCCATGGTGGCGACGCCGATGGCCGCGCCCCGCCGGCGCCGAAACCAGTGGGACAGCAGGGCCGTGTTGCTGACGAAGCCGATGCAGCCGATGCCGAGCCCCACGAGCAGGCCGAAGCCGATGTAGAAGTGCCAGAGGGTTGTGCTTACGCCCGACACCAGCAACCCGGCGCCGATGAGGGCGCCGCCGACAGGCATGAGGACGCGCGGCCCCACCCGGTCGTAGGCCCAACCCACCAGCGGTGAGGAGAAGCTGTAGAAAATGCCGTTCACCGAGGCGATGGTGCCGGTGGCGGCCCGCGACCACCGGAACGTTTCCAGCAGTGCGATGTTGAAGACGCTGAAGGAGGCCAGGATGCCCCGCAACAGCACCATGTTGAACAGGCACAGGGCGACGATGACGTAGCCGTAGAAGAAGGGGCGGCGGGCCATGGGATTCAGGCCTGGAGGTGCGGCAGAGTCTCCTCGGCGAACTGCTGCATCTGCTCCAGACGGTCGGGCCAGCGCGGCACCATGAACTGCAGCGCCAGGTGCTCCACGCCGGCGTCGCGGTAGCGCGCGATGGCTTCCACGAGCTGGGCCGGGGTGCCCGCGAGACGGTCCGGTTCCTGCGCCACGGGTTCGCGCGTCACCTCCACGGGGAGGCAGCAGTTCAGGTGCAGGCTCTCGGGGTCGCGCCCGGCCGCGGTCGCGTGGCGCCGGGCGTTGTCGAAGCGCCGGGCCAATTCGCCGGGCTCGATACGCACGAAGTAGGGAAACCATGCGTCGCCGTGGCGGCCGGCGCGCCGCTGGGCGTGCTCGCCTTCGCCGCCGACCCAGATGGGGATGCCTCCGGCACGGGTGGGTTTGGGCAGGAAGGCGATGTCCTCGAACTCGTAGAAGCGGCCGGAGAAGCTCGCGTGCTCGGCGCTCCAGAGTTCCTTGAGCACCTTCAACTGTTCGTCGGTGCGGCGCCCCCGGTCCTTGAACGGCGCCTGGAGCGCGCGGAATTCCTCCTCCATCCAGCCCACGCCCACTCCCAGGATGAAGCGCCCGTTGGACAGATGGTCCAGGGTGACCGCGATCTTGGCCCACACCAGGGGCTGGCGGTACGGCAGAACCAGAACGCTGATGCCGAGTTCGACGCGGCTCGTGCACGCGGCCAGAAACGTCAGGCAGGTGAGAGAGTCGAGAAAGGGGCGGTCCGGCGGCACGATGAACGCCCCGCCCCGGGCGTAGGGATAGTGTGTGTCGATGCGCCAGGGGATGATGATGCGGTCCGCCGCCCAGATGGAGTCGAAGCCCCACGCCTCCGCGTTCTGGGCTGCCTGACGCAAGGTCTCGGGAGTGGCAGCGCGTCCCGAGATGGGCAGAAAAACACCGGTTTTCGTGGTGCGGCTCCGTTTCGGTGAACTGGGTCGTCCTTCGACTGCGCTACGCTCAGGACGAACGGTTGCGAGCCGATCTTCCGTTCGTCCTGAGCGTAGCGCAGTCGAAGGACGCCATGGATGCTGGCGATAGATTGGAGTTTCCTTAGTAGCCGGACCTCGCGAGGGTGTCAAATTCGGCCGCGGCGCGCCCGGTTGACGCAGGCCGGGCAAAGGGGCTATGGCTACGTTGCGCGCGGGTTGCGGACGCAGCGTTTCCGAACCCCGCAAGGCCCGCGCGGAAGAGCATCGGGGAGATCGACCGTGGAGTTCCGCCGCATCGGCATTCTCAACATCGGCGAGATGGGTTACCACTGGGCGCGCCTCCTGGCGGCGCGCGGGGCCGAGCCGCTGACCTGCGTCGCCGGCCGGAGCGAGGCCACCCGGCAGCGCTGCGACGAAGCTCCGGTGCGGCAGGTGGAGACCCTGGAACGGCTCGTCGAGGAAGCCGATCTGGTCGTGTCCATCGTGGTGCCGTCGGCGGCCCTGGAGGTGGCGCGGTCGGTGGCGCACGCGGTCGCGGCGGTGAAGCGCCAAGGGCTCCCGTTCCTCGAAGCCAACGCCATCTCGCCCATGACCGCCGACGCCGCGCGCGCCGAGCTGGAAGGCGGTGGCGGCGTGTACGTGGATGGCTGCATCATCGGCAGCGCACGGCGGCTGGAAAAGGCCGCGGTGTACGTCTCCGGCCCGGAGGCGGAGCGGCTGGTGCCGCTACGGGAACTGGGGCTGCCGATCCGCGTGCTGGGGGACGGCGCGACCCAGGCGTCGGCCTTCAAGGTCGTGTACGCTGGGTTCACCAAGGGGCTCGCGGGTCTCCTGACCGAGCTTCTGGCCGGGGCGCGCAAGCTGGGTCTTCTGGAACAGATCCTGGAGCGCTACGAGGAGAGCTTCCCGGGACTGCCGGGCAAGGCGAGCGGCTCCATCACGTCGTTGCGGCTGCACGCGGCGCGGCGCGGCGAGGAGATGGCCGAGTTGGCGGACACCTTCCGACACGTGGGCCTGGAGCCGGTGGTGACGCCGGCCATCGAGCGGCTCTTGAAGGCCGTCGCGGCGGCGGAGCAAGAGCACAGGCCAAGGGACCGGGACGACGTGGGGTCGTTGCCGGAGACCGTGGAGGGATTCGTGGAACACGGGCTGCTGGCCGCGGGTGTCGAAGGCGGCGGCGAGGGGAAGGACAGGTAAACCCAACGACCGCGGGTTGCCTGATCCCACCGGCAAGGAGTGGAGAGCGGGCTCGCGGGAGATCCACGCTGTTGGCGCGGCGCCGCGAGTGTGGCCCGTGGAGACACCAACAACGCAACAACACGGCGCACGCGCCGAGGGGAGAACACCGATATGGCAAAGGCCAGCAGGACGGAGAAGAAACAGGCCGAGTACGGATCCGACGTCGTCGTCGACATGCTCAAGGCCTTCGACATCGAGTACACGGCTTTCAACCCCGGGGCGAGCTTCCGCGGCATCCACGACTCCATCGTGAACTACGGCGGCAACCACCACCCGGAGGTGATCTTCTGCTGTCACGAAGAGATTTCGGTGGCCATGTCCCACGGTTACGCCAAGGCCACGGGCAAGCCCATGGTGGCGATCCTGCATGACGTGGTGGGCCTCCAGCACGGCAGCATGGGCATCTTCAACGCGTGGTGCGACCGGGTGCCGGTGATCTGTCTCGGCGGCACCGGCCCGGTGGACACCACCATCCGCCGTCCCTGGATCGACTGGATCCACACCGCGCTGACCCAGGGCAACCAGGTGCGCGACTACACCAAGTGGGACGACCAGCCGGCCACGCTCGAGAGCATCCCGGAATCGTTCATCCGCGGCTACCGCCTGGCGGTCACGGAGCCCACCGCGCCGGTCTACATCAACTACGACGCCGGCCTCCAGGAAATGGCCATGTCCAAGCAGATCGAGATCCCGGACGTGAGCCGGTTCGCGCCCCAGGCCCCGATGCAGGGGAACCCGGACGCCATGCGCCGGGCGGCGGAGCTGCTGGTGGGCGCCAAGGCACCGCTCATCATCGCCGACTTCATGGGGCGCAAACCCGCGGCGCTGGCGCCCCTGGCCGAGCTGGCGGAGCTGCTGGCGATCCCGGTCATCGACAAGGGCAACCGCCACAACATCGCCAACACCCATCCGCTGGACGTGACCAACGTCTCCGGCGAGTTCGTGAAGAAGGCCGACGTGGTGCTGGCCCTGGATGTGCAGGACCTCTACGGTTCGCTCACGACCGTGGACCGCACCACCCGCGAGATGGGCTACGTGATCCAGCCCAGCACCAAGATCATCCACATCAACCTGAACGACATGCTGGTGCACAGTTGGGCCACCGACGTGCAGCCGCTGCAGCCGGTGGACGTGCCCATCAGCGCCGACACCGCCATCGCCCTGCCCGAGTTGACGCGGCTGTGCCGCGAGCTCATGGGCCGGGACAAAACGGGCATCGAGGCCCGCGCCAAGGAGGTCCAGGCGGTGCACGATGCGGCGCGCGCCCGCTGGCAGGAAGAAGCGCGCCAGACCCTGACGCGCAACGACATCTCTACGGCGTGCCTGGCCTACGAGCTGGGCGAGACGATCAAGCGCGAGGACTGGGTGCTGGCCAACGGCAGCGCCAACGGGTGGGCGCGGAAGCTCTGGGACTGGACCAAGCCGGGTCAGTACCTGGGACGAAGCGGCGGCGCCGGCGTGGGCTACGGCATGAGCGCGGCCCTCGGCGTGGCGCTGGGCCACATGAAGACGGACAAGTTCTGCGTCGACATCCAGTCGGACGGCGACCTGTTGATGACGTCGAGCGCGTTGTGGACGGCGGCGCACCACAAGATCCCGCTGCTCATCATCATCCACAACAACCAGTCCTTCTACAACTCGGAAGAGCACGGCATCAAGCTGGCGGAGTTCCGCAATCGCCCGGTGGAGAACGCCGGCATCGGCACCCACGTGAGCGATCCTTTCGTGGACTACTCAAAGATGGCCGAGTGCTTCGGAGTGTGGGGCGAAGGCCCCATCCGCACGCCCGCGGAGTTGGGCCTCGCTTTGGAGCGGGCCTACAAGGTGGTGAAGGAGCAACGGCTGCCGGCCGTGGTGGACGTGGTATCCGAGCCGCGCTGACCGGGTTCGGCCTGGGGGATCGCCGGCCCGCCGGAGCGCGGGCCGGCGGCGTCCCCGCGCGGCGGAGAGGGAGCGCCGCGGTTTCACGCCGGAGGGAGACATGGACGAGAGCGCGCAGTACCAGGCTTTCGCCGCGGCGGTGTCCGCACCCGATATGGACTTGGCCCGCGTGGCCCTGACCATCGCCCTGCCCGAGTATCCCGACCTCGACATCCAGGAGTACCTGGGCCGCCTTGACCGGCTCGCCGAGAGGGTGAGGGAAGCGGCGGGCGTGGATGACAGCGCCTATCGGCGTCTCGCGTGCGTCGACTACGTGCTGTTCAAGCAGGAACGTTTCGAGGGTAACGAGGACGACTACTACGATCCCGAGAACAGCTTCCTCAACCGGGTCATGGCGCGCAAGCGCGGCATCCCCATCACGCTGTCGGCGCTGTACATGGAAGTGGCCCGGCGCGTCGGACTCGATGTCGGGGGGGTAGGTTTCCCTGGCCACTTCCTGGTGAAGGCTCAGTGCGACGGCCAGGAGATCCTCGTGGATCCCTTCCACGGCGGAGACATCCTCTCGCCGGCCGACCTCCAGGGCCTGCTCGACAAGCTCTACGGCGGCCGGCTGCAAGTCCAGCCGGAATATCTTTCCGCGGTGTCCGCCCGTCACATCGTCCAGCGCATGCTCAACAACATCAAGCTGATCTACGCCAACCGCCAGGACCTGACGCGCTGCCTCCGGGCGGTGGAGCAACTGGTGATCCTCAACCCCGACGACGCCGAGCAGGTGCGCGAACGGGGCCTGCTAAGGCTGCGGCTGCGCGACGGCGCCGGCGCGCTGACCGACCTGGAGCGGTTCCTGGAGCTGGCGCCGGACTCCGGCAGCGCCGCCACGGTGCGCGAACAGATCGAACGGATCCGCAAGCACTGAGGGCGGGCGGTTCCAGGTTCCCAAGTGGCCGTTTCCAGGAAATCCCCGAGGCCGGCTCCACGCAAACCATCACCGCTCTTCCACACCCACGTCATCGTCGACTGGTCGGCGCGATCCAAGCCGAGTCCCGCGAAGCGCACCAAGGACGCAATCTGGTGGGCTGTCGCCCGTGTCGCCGGCGGCAGCGTATCGGTATGCGAACCCGAGTACGCGCGTACCCGCCACTGTGCCCTGCGCCGCCTCGCGCGTCTGATCGCGGAGGAACTCGACTCCGGCCGGCGCCCGCTGGTGGGGTTCGATTTCCCCTTCGGCTATCCGGAGGGTGTCGCCGCGCATCTGACGGGCAGGGCATGTGCCCTGGCCCTTTGGGATTGGCTGGCGGAACGCGTCGATGATCAACCCGACAACGACAACAAACGCTACGATGTTGCGGCCGAGATCAACGCGGCCTACCCGGGTTGCGGTCCGTGCTGGGGTCGCCCTGCCAAGTGGTCCTATCCGACCATCCCGGTGAAGGAATCGGAGCGCACCGAGAGGGAATGCCACCCGCCGGAACGCCGCTCCGCGGACAAATGCGCCAAGGGCTCGAAGACCGTTTGGCAATTGGCCTATACCGGCTCCGTCGGCTCGCAGGTCTTGCTCGGCCTGCCGGCGCTGAAGCAGTTGATGGAGGCCCGGTGCATCGCCGGCCGCGCCGTGGTCTGGCCGTTTCAAACGGGTCTCCGGACACCGGAGGCGCCGGCCGTGATAGCCGAGGTGTACCCTTCGTTGTTGAGGGATCAGGTCGGACAACGCAGGCGCGAGGGTGAAATCCTGGATTGTGCGCAAGTGCGGGTGAACGCGGAGGCGTTCGCGCGACTCGACGCGGTCGGGGGGTTGGCGCCGCTCTTCGGCGGCGCTCCGTGGCTCACGCCGGCCCAGCGCGGCGTCATCGAGACGGAGGAGGCGTGGATTCTCGGCCTCGGTCACGAAGTTGTGCTCAAAGGCGCATTGCTTGGGCCTTGACGGATAAACTCCCGACTCACCGGTACACCGAGAGAGTACGCGCGTTGTCCGATCTATCGAAAAGCCTTGACGTAGGCCCGCTGGAGCCGTTCCACGCGGGTCGCACTTCGCAACCAAGGACTTGATCGCAGCAGTGAAGTCATGTGGGACGGAGCATCCGTAGAAGTTCGTTGGCTCGACGTTCCAGCGAACCGGGACGGTAAGTTTCGTAGAGGTCGAGAATGTCGGAACCGAGCTCTTCCTGTATCCAGAAGAGATCCTGAATTTCGTTCGGAGACAGAGTCCTGGGCTGAAAACGAATCTCCTTGGCTTGCGCGTCGTATCGCCATCTATCCTGCAACGACACCACGGCACGTTCTGCCAGGCGAACCGCATCCTGAAGCAACGTCTCCCGTAGATGCATGTCAGCACTCGGCCGAGAGGCGGTCCGAAGCACGACAGGGAGTGGCAAGAGACTGGGTTCAGCGAGAACGAGCCCGAGACTCACGCAGAATGCCCGAACACTGTCTGAAACAGGAGTAGCCGACGCGAGGACTCGCCACCAATGCTCTTTGCCGAACCGATCGGGCTCCGCGTAAAAGAAGTCCAGGGTCTTTTCGTGGAACAACGCTGCATCAGCCTTGGTCACGCCCAAGGTCTGTGATTTGCATTCCACGACCAATAGGGTGCCGCCGCCTGCGGCACATGCGTCAAGCTCCTGTGCCACGCCGGACGCCGCCTGAACGCCGAAGAGGGTCGTCGAGCCAGCGCGTTGGCGGTTGGGTAATCCAGGGCGCCGCAAGAGGTCGCCGATGGCTTGCTCCCAGGCTCGCCCGTCCACTGGCGACATGCGGGTGTCGAGAGCGGACCGGGCCAGGAGCCAGGAGTCCAGAGAGAACTCGGCCAGGATATCGAGATCGTGCGGCATGATCCCGTCATCGTGTGCCGAGAAGGAGATCGTCGATATCGCTTTCCTCGGGGCCGCTGCCGTCGTGGCTTCCAGGTTCAGGGTCAGCAGTGTCGGTTCCTGCAAAGAACTTGGACGCAAATTCGCCAGTTATGCGTGGCGCACCCTGCCCAGCGGCGAAGTCGAGCAGCTCTCTTGCACGGTTCAACAGTATTCCCACCCGACCCTCGGAGACCTCCCTGAGTACGGTGATCGCTCCGGTGTCGAAGGGAAGCAGATCGTCTTCAATCTGGCCCTCGCGTTGTTCCTCCAGGTACACGCGTAGCAGGTCCGACACCTGAGCGTCGTCCTTGAGTCCACGGAGCACTACAACAGATGCAACATTGCTGGGCGAGGTCTCGAATGGCGGTAGCCGATTCTCCACCCAGAATCGTTCAAGGACCTGTGCTGCACGGTGGTGGAACGTGAAAATGAAGTGGACCCTGTTGGCATAGGGAGGGCCTTCCAGCATGTCGCGGATGCGCCCGATCTCCCGAGAGCGCTTTGCAGCAGTGATGGTGCGAGTGGTTGCAAGATCTTCCAACTGGTCGATCATAAGATACAGGTGATCGATACCGGCTGCGGCGAGTGCAGCAAGGGCGAAGTCGAGATAGTGGAGTCCGTTGCGAAGACGGGCGGTCGCGGACACCGTCCCCAAGGCAACCTTCACCCCTTGAGATCCGTCGTTTGCAAAGGCGCTTACCACTTCGGGACGCAACGGCGGCGCAGTGCCGCAGATGTTGAGCCATGTATCAGTAACGCGACCGGAAAGACGGGCGGGGTCGGCAGTGCCCAGGTCTTCCACAATACGTGCCCTGGCCTGGTCGAGCACGGTCGTGCTCCCGGCCGCCGATCGGGTGAGATCGAGAGCCGCGTTGAAGAGCACCGGGTAAAGCCCGGACGCGTTGAGGTTGTTCAGATTGGAGAAGGCGGCCGCTATGGGGACCTGTTTGTCTGCGCGGATGCCCGCCTTCGTGAGGGTGTCGACACCCAGGTCGTGGTTGATCTCCTTCGTGATCTCACGCATCAAGGTCGTCTTGCCGAAACCGGTGTCCACGTGAGCGCCTTGCGACCAGAGGAACCCGATGTTTACGTTGCCGCGAACGGAGCCGCGGACGAGCTTCCGACGGAACTCCTGGGCCTCCTCACCGAACACGGTCGGGGAATAGGGGGCGTCTTGGGTGTTGATAGCTTCCGCCGGAAACGGATTGCCTTCCAGATTCCACGCTTCTTCCATGTGGTCGAGTGCGTCAACTGCCATAAGGGTCTCCTTTCAGATGTTTGGGGACTGGATTGTGATCTCGTATCGTCGATTGCCGCCGCGTCGATAGACAGGCTCCGATTCAGGCTGTCGTGTCGTCCCGAGGTGAAGCCAGAGTTGACTTTGTGGGTCAGGAACGGAGCCGGATGCCAGTCGCTCGATGACGAGGTCGACGAGAGCGCGTGTGACCTGACACTCGAAAGCGGCTTGTGCGCGGACGCGGTAGATTGGAAGATACGGTGCTCTAAGGCTGGTCTCTTCTGTGCCCGCCTGGGTGTTGTAGGCGGCGACGACTGCCTTGGCTACCGGGCGTTCATGGTTCCGTAGTGTCCTGCGCCGTATGCGGACATCGCCGTTGTCGCTGACGTCCGCGGCAAGCCAGATGATGTTCTGCCCCGTGAAGGCGGGAACGTACCGCGACTCGTCCAACAGCATCAGTTGCGAACCCCACTTCTTCATGACCTTCAGGTCGATAGCACCGATCGAAAGGCCACGGAGGCGAAGAGCGGCTTCGATGTAGGCGTCATTAAGCGCCTCAGCCATTTGCTTGTTCGTCGGGAGCCGCGCAGGCGTCCGCCCGAACCGCTGTCGCACAACGGCGACGATGGTTTCGCGGATTCGAACCTTTTGATCGTCGCAGGTCGTCTGGCGGGAAATTCGTTGGTTTGCGATCTCGACCCAATGTTCGGTGTCCTTGCCCGTGCGGCGTGATTCCTCGACTTCGCCTTCCGTGACCTCCGGGCAGCCGATCGGCCCGTCCCGCAGGGTGTCAATGAAGGCACGAAAGTAGCGATGGTTGCCGTATACGGAAGCAGCTATTCGGTCGCAGAAAGCCGCCACGTCTGTCTCGGCTTCCTCTGCGGCTAGAAGGCCCAGTTGAGTAAGGGTGTACTGACGGTGCCGATGCGCGTCCACGTATCGGCGTGACGAGGGGAGCGGCTGGCGCTCGACGAATCCAAGGCGCATGGCCTCATCCAGCACGTCACGCGTTGGCGACCAATACTGGTCTCGATCCCCCACGCGACTGGCGGTTCGCCGTCCCAGCCCTTGGGAATCCAGTCGGTCGACCGTCCCCGCATAACGCCGTCGAGCGTGCTCGAATGTTGATCCGTCGCGCAGGCCCGTCAACTGATCGCGCATATGGGGGACGATCTGTTGGAGCCGTGGTATGGTGTCTCGAACTTCTCGGGTCGGTGATCTCATGGCGCAATTATACACCAAGTCAGGTCTGTCGCAAGTCAGGACTGAGTACTGATTGTATTAGTACGGTAGCGCCGTGACCCCGTCTTGAGCCACAATGCGCCCGTGACCTGCCGATGAGAGAGAACTACGCGAAAAGGAGGTGCTGGAAGTGCCCGTATGGAAATTCTTTTGCAGGGAAAATCGCCATCCCGGCTTGTGGCAGTGCTGGTTGGAAAACAACTGCGTAGCCGTTGGGTGGCCTCCGCGGGAATTCCTGCTGGAGGGCCCTACGGAAAGCACGCCCTGGCAACGTGCGCGGGTTTGTCTGGCAGCGATTGAAGTGGGTCACCACATCGTCGTTCATCTGCCGGGGAGGCGTTTTGGCCGCGTTGGCGAGGTCACAGGCACAGCGATCGGAGACGGCGACTGGGAGCCGCTCGTTCCCCCGGCAGATGCCCATCCCGATGGCGAAATGGGTCGTCGGGTCTTCGTCGAATGGGATGGCGCTGGTCCCGTTGACGGCGACTGGGTGGTTCAGGTTCCGCAGCAGGTAAGGTTCCCCACCCGGGACGCGGTCAGGAGGATAAGGACGCTTACTTGGCCCGAAATCCTCCAAGTGATGGATGATCAGGAGAATTGGGTAGGGTTGTAGAGAAAGTACTTCGAGGACTGGCTTTCGTCGGAGTCCTCAAAGTGGCCGCACGCCTGCATGCTCGTAAAGAGCGTGGCGAGGGCGTTAAAGGAAAGCCGGCAATCAGCCGGGGGTCTACTTCTACTGGAACGCTCTGACGTACGCCCGCTGCACCCTCTCTACCCGGCCCGTGTACAGCAGGCCGAGGCGGGCGAACGCTTCCAGGGCGGCGCCGTCTCCCTGGTCCATGGGGAAGTGGATCACCTTGCGGAAGCGCTTGATTTCCTTCTGGGACTCCTCGGTCAGGTGCTCCACCGCCTGTTGCAACTCCTCGCGGCCCTTGAGCATCTTGTTGAGGATGGGCAGCACCAGCACGTCGGCCTTGTCCTGGATGCGTGACAGGGCGGCGCTCGCCACCGGCACCACGTCGATGCCGAGGTCGGAGAGGAAGTGGCTCAGCCGCTGCCCCACCTGGTCCTTGAGGAACGCCTCCGGCACCGCCACGGCGTGGCGCAGCCGGCGCCGCATCCACACCCAGCGCATGGCGCCGGGGTAGACTTCCCGTTTCAGCTTTCTCAGGTATTCCTTGCTCAGCTCGCCCCAGGTCTGCTCCACCGTGGCGCTTTCCACGAACGGCCCGCCGGCCACCGTCTCGGGGTCGCCGTGGGCCTTGTCCACGTAGTCGTGGAAGTGTTTTTCCGAGATCATGTAGCTGATGGCGTAGTCCAGCTTCTCGAAGCTGGGGTGGGGCCACATGATCTGCCGCAGGGTCTTCAGGAAGAAGCGGCGCCGGACGCTGTCGGTGGTGAAGATGTAGTGCCGGAAAGTGTTGGTCAGGATCCCGAGGACCTCCCGATTGATCTTGCTTCCCCGGCCCCGGCGCACGTACTCCGGCCGGAATGCCCTCACCCCGGTGGCCAGCCGCGCGCCGTAGTTTTCGTACTTGTAGAGGCTCCGGATCAGCCAGTTGTAGCCCTGCTGGACCTGCTCGACGGTCATCAGCTTGGGAACGAAGTTCAGGTCGGCGGAGCCGTGCCCCTTCATCTGCGCGGAGTCGTAGGGGATCAGCCGGCCTTCCTTCTCCAGGCGCTCGTAAAGGGGCGTCTTCTCGATGGCCGTCAGCACGCCGCTGGTGGTAAAGGCGATGCCGGCCTCCTGGAGAAAATCGAACTGCTCCTTGAAGATGTCCGTGTCGTCGTTGTCGAAGCCGACGATCATGCCCGCCAGGATCGCCATGTTGTGGGACTGGATCTTGCGGATGCTCTCCATCAGCGGCGAGGTGGTGTTCTGCCGCTTCTGGGTCTCGTTGAGGCTCGCCACCCGCGGCGACTCGATGCCGAGGAACATGCTCGTGAAGTTGGCGTCGTGCAGCAACTGGAGCAGCCTGGGCTTCTCCGCCACGTTGATGGTCATCTCGGCAGAAAAGTTGATCGGGTAGTTGTTTTCACGGCCGTACTCCGCCACCGCGGTGAGCAACTCCTCGGCGTAGCGCATGTTGCCGATGAGGTTGGCGTCCGAGAAACTGATGTGTATGCCGCCGACGGACTCCACCGCCCGGATCTCCGCCAGCACCTGCTCCACGCTCTTGGTGCGCGGCACCCGTCCGTCGGTAATGATGATGTCGCAGAACTCGCACTTGAAGGGACAGCCCCGAGTGGTCTGCAGGAAGTAGTAGAGGTAGTCTTCACGGGAAGCCAGGTCCACCCGCGGCACCGGCGAGAGCGAAATGTCGACGTTGCCCTCCTGCTTGTAGAGTGGCTTGCAAGTGCCGGTCCGGAGGTCGTCGCAGAACTGCGGCCAGGTGATCTCCACTTCGCCGTCGAAGACCACGTCGAACAGCCCGTCGGTGAAGCGCTCGGGACACAGGGAGGGGTACGGACCGCCCGCCACCACCATCTTCCCGCGCTTCCGAAACGCTTCCGCGATATGCCGGGCGCGGCCGTACTGGATGCTCCAGCAGGCAATCGCGACCACGTCGGCGTCGGTATCGAATTTCAGCGGCCTGACGTTCTCGTCCTGAAGCTCGACGTCGAAGTCCGGCGGCGTCAGGGCGGCTACGGTGAGGATGCCCAGCGGTGTCTGCGCACAACGCTGCGGCAGGATGTCCGTTATGCCGGTGAGGCGCCACAGAGAGTTCGGGAAGCGCGGATTCACAAACAGGATCTTCATGGCGTGGAACTCCTCATCGAGTGCTCGTCGAGTCCTCATCGAGTCGGGGTTGTCCCCGTCCGCGGGTTCCCTTTTTGTTCCCGGGGCGGTTTAGTGATAACCTTCCCCGGTAGAGGTCGCCGCGACGGACAATAGACCGCATTTACGC